>JBDKTF010000562.1:0-4441 GCA_039680295.1 Anaerolineaceae bacterium | reverse complement strand
AAAAGGCGGCTATGTGACCGGTTATGTTGGCGATATGACGCCTGCTGGTCCTACGGTTGTTCTGACAAACATTATCTGGAATATGGAACCCATCTTCCAGAAGATGCTGGACGATGTCCGCAATGGCGCTTTCAACAGCCCCTGGTACAACTTTGGCGTCAAAGAAGGTGCGATGCTTTACACGATCAATCCTGATCTGAAGGACAAAATTCCTGCGGATGCGATTACAGCTGCTGACCAGGCTATCCAGGATATTAAAGACGGAAAACTTACCGTTCCGTATGTTCCTGAATAGATTTTCGATCTGATTTATCAGGGGGTGACCTTCTCAAACAGAAGGGCACCCCCACCTTCATCAAAGGTGGCTCAATTGGACGAGAACCCTCAACCTGTAGTGCAAATGTGTAATATTTGGAAGCACTTCCCCGGTTTGGTAGCAAATGCGGGTGTGGATTTCAACCTGCAAGAAGGTGAAATTCATACGCTGCTGGGGGAGAATGGTGCGGGTAAAACAACGTTGATGAACATCCTTTATGGATTAGAAGAGCCGGACCAGGGTGAAATTTTCTTGAAAGGTCAAAAAGTACATTTCAAGTCTGCCCGCGATGCGATCTTGCATGGCTTGGGAATGGTTCATCAACATTTTATGCTCGTACAGCGCTTCACGGTGGCAGAAAATATCACATTGGGAATGCCTTCTCCGCGTGAACCGATTATTGAAGATAAAAAGGCTGTTTATCAACGGTTAACCGAGTTGTCAGATCGTTATGGTCTCCAGATTAAACCCGATGCGGAAATCTGGACACTTTCGGTTGGCGAACAGCAACGGGTGGAAATCCTCAAAGCACTGTATCGCGGTGCAGATGTACTCATTCTGGATGAACCCACGGCTGTATTAACTCCGCAGGAAGTGGACCATCTGCTGGATATTCTGAGAAAACTGGCACAAGAAAAGAAATCTGTTGTATTCATCTCTCATAAGCTGAATGAAGTCCTGGCAATCAGCGATCGTATTACCGTCTTGCGCGATGGCAAATTTATCAATACAGTCAAAGCGAGTGAAACCAATTCCACTGAATTGGCGTGCATGATGGTAGGACGTGAGGTGCTGATGCAGGTGGATAAAAAACCGGCGGAGCCGGCTGAAGTTCGCTTATCAGTGCAGGGGTTGTGTGCATGCAATGACGAAGGGCTCAAGGCATTGCGGGATGTTGATCTGGAAGTGCGCAGTGGAGAGATCCTGGGTATTGCTGGTGTGGCTGGGAATGGGCAAACAGAGTTGGAAGAAGTCATCGCCGGGTTGCGAAAATGCACCGGTGGAAAAGTAAAAATATGCGGGCAGGAAGTACAGACCTCTCTTCCATCAGAAATTGGTGCATTGGGTCTGGCGCATATTCCCTCTGATCGGTACAAAATGGCGATGCTGACTGATTTCACTGTGGCAGAAAACATGGTGCTGCAGCGAATTGGAAAGGAACCTTTTGCGCGTCACGGATGGATCGATTGGAACCGTGTTCAGGCAGAAGCTGAGCGTCTGACAGAGGAATTCGATGTTCGAACGCCTTCTGTGAAAACCAGAGCGGGAAAATTATCGGGTGGGAATGCACAAAAAATGGTGCTGGCGCGTGAACTATCGCGCAATCCCCGTGTATTGATTGCGGCGCAGCCGACCCGTGGTCTGGATGTAAACGCTGAAGGGTATGTCCACCGACGATTGATCGAAGCACGTGATGCAGGGGTGGCTATTTTGTTGATTTCCTCAGAGTTGTATGAAATCTTTTCGCTCAGCGACCGCATTGCAGTGATGTACGGTGGAAAGGTTGTGGGGGTCGTCAACACTGAAGATACCAATCAGAATGAAATCGGTTTGATGATGACCGGTGTGAAGGAGATGCAATGGTGCGCGGAAACCTTCTGAACGATCCCGCCAGAGAAGCAAGTCAGAAACACAGCATTCACTGGCGTTCAATATTGTTTACCATCGGCGGACCCATCATCGGAGTTGTGGTCGGTCTGTTGATTGGTGCGGTTTTGATCTTGATTGCGAAAGCAGACCCGATCGCCGCATACGGAGAATTGGTTAAAGGCGCCTTTGGCGGATTACGGCAGGTCAGCGACACTTTGATCCAGGCTTGTCCAATCATGATTATCGGTGTGGGAATGAGCGCAGCTTTCCGGGCAAAAGTATGGAACATCGGTGCTGAAGGACAGTACTATATGGGCGCCCTGGTTGGCGGTCTGGTGGCTTTATACCTGGCACCCTACCTGCCGAAAGTCCTTTTGATCATCGTGATGTTGCTGGGTGGGATTCTCGGTGGTCTGTTGTGGGGTTTGATCCCGGCAGTCTTCAAGATCAGAAGAGGGATGAATGAAATCATCTCCACCTTGATGTTGAACTACATCGCCATACTGCTTATGCAATATCTTGTTCGTGGACCTCTCGGGGATCCTAAAGGGTATTTACCTCAGTCTGCGCAGTTCTCGGCAAGCACAATGCTGCCATCCCTGTTCGGCACCCGCATCCATCTGGGCATCATCATCGCCCTGCTGCTGGCGCCAATCGTTTATGCTTTGCTGTGGAAAACGCCATTCGGTTTTCAACTGCGGGCAGTTGGTTCACGCGCTTCCGTTGCCCGCTACGCCGGCGCCCGTGTGGAAAAGATCATCGCATTCGTGATGGCTTTTTCGGGTGGGTTGGCAGGTCTGGCAGGCATCATCCAGGTTTCTACCATATATACCCGACTGAAAGCCTCGATCTCCATCAATTATGGCTTCAATGGCATTCTGGTAGCATTACTGGGACGAATGAATCCTTTTGGGGTCGTCATTGCATCGATCTTTTTCGCAGCGCTGACTGTCGGCGCGCAGTCGATGCATGTCGTTTATCATCTTCCAGTTGACCTGGCAGGCGCGATTCAGGCAATTATCGTGCTTTCGGTTCTGGCTATTGACTCTTTGGTACGAAGGAGGTTCCCAGAATGGACTGGAGCCTGATTCTTAATCAATCATTTCTCATCTCGATGCTGACCACTGCGGTTGTTCTATCCATCCCGATCCTCATCGCGGTGTTGGGTGAAATCGTTACCGAATGCTCAGGGATCATGAACCTGGGTCTGGAAGGGATCATGGCAATGGGTGCTGCCACTGGTTTCATGACCAGTTATTGGGCGCAGCATCAAACCGGAGCGTTGGTAACATTGAGTCCATGGCTTGGATTGCTTATGGGTTTGATCGTGGGGATATTGATGGGATTGTTGATGGGGCTTCTGGTCATCGTACTGAAGGCAGATCAGACGATCAGCGGCATTACCCTGGTTGTCTTTGGGTTGGGTTTATCCAACTATCTGTACCGCTCAGTCTTTTCTTCCCTTTCGGAACGGATGACCAGCTTTGCTCCAATTCATATCCCTGGACTCAGTGATATTCCCATTCTCGGTGACTTACTCTTCAAGTTTGATCCCACGGTATACATCGCGTTCTTGCTGGTGTTGATCGTTTGGTTCTTCCTCTACCGCACGACATGGGGACAAAAGATCCGCGCCGTCGGCGAGAATCCAGGCGCAGCCGAAACTTCGGGTATTAATGTGAACGGGACCCGTTTTACTGCCCTGATCATTGGGACTGGGTTGGCAGGTCTGGCGGGCGCAGTGCTGACTGTGGCTCAACTGGGGTTGTTCGTCGAAAACGTGACCGCTGGTAAAGGCTGGATTGCAGTGGCATTGGTGATCTTTGCCCGCTGGCGCAGTCCGCAGCTCGCATTGATCGGCTCTCTGCTGTTCGGGTTGGCTGATTCAATTCAGTACCGCATCCAGGCACTGCTCCAGATGTCATTGGGATCGAAAACGGTTCCATATGAATTCTTGCTGATGCTTCCTTACATTCTGACGATCATTGTTCTGTTTTCACGTTCGAATAAATTGGGTGCGCCAGCGGCTCTGGGCGAAGCTTATTCGCGAGACCGATGACGATACGGAAGGAGGTGCCCTATGCCTACGATGTTATTGGAACACATTGATACACTGGCGACGTTTGATGAACAGCGGCGGGTACTGCGCAATGCCTGGGTTCTGATACGTGATAACCAGATTGAAGCCATCGGTGTTGAAGGAACCCAGCCGACAGGTGCGGATCAAACCATGGACCTGAGCGGCTATGTGGTGCTGCCCGGGTTAATCAGCACCCATCATCATAACTTCCAAACTCTGCTGCGCAACATTCCCCACATGGAGAATGCCTCGTTGTTTCCCTGGCTGCACGACCTGTATTTACTGATGAGCGAGGTGCGCGACGAGGATCAATATGTTGCAACGATGGTGGCGCATGCAGAGCTGCTGCTTTCAGGATGCACCACGACAGTGGATCATAGTTATCTGAAAGTGAACGACATGAAGTTTGATACCGAAATTCAGGCAGCACAGGAGATCGGTATCCGCTTCCACCT
>JBDKTF010000597.1:0-2177 GCA_039680295.1 Anaerolineaceae bacterium | reverse complement strand
AGTGGATCGGTCCGGCGTCTCAATTTTCTGTTGGCTTGAGCGATCCCAGCCAGTGGGATTTTTCCGCCGGAGTCCTCGCCGATCCAGGCGAAATTCCCGGCGTCAGCAGCCCCGATTGGAATCGGATAGTGTTTGCAGCCCAGCCGACAGAAAACGGCGTCACCTTCACATCCCCTGACGGTTCAAGTCGAGTATATTACACATTGGAAGGAACTGGTGTTCGCCTCGACGCATCTGCGCCCCAGCAAATCCGCCTGCGCCTGCCGCTGGCAGCCGCCCCATCCGCGCGTTTTACCCCGCAGTGGGCGGCTCGCTATCTGGCTGGGACCAGTTCGTGGGGTTTTTCAGACACCGCACGGGTCAAAATCACCGCCAGCGGCGCAATGACCCTTACCCATTTCGACGAATCTCTGGCCTTTCTGCAAACAATGGAAGATCCCGACCGCAGCTACCCATCCGGGCATTACCTGCCCTTCCCACTGGCGGTTGCAGAGGTCACCGCCTCATCTCCGGCATGGATCTCCCTTCAACCCGACCTTGCTCCGTCCGCGACCGACCATTGATCGCGCATAATTGCACAAATCACCCTTTTGTGATACATTAAGGTAGATATTCTTGCCCAAGGAAAAATGAATGACGACATCAGAAATACCTGATATCATCGTTGGACGATTACCCCGTTATTTACGCACATTGGAATTGATGCACGACCAGGGGATCGCCACAACTTCATCGAAAGATCTGGGAGATCAGCTTGGGATCTCCGCCGCGCAAATTCGTAAAGACCTGTCGCAATTTGGTGGGTTTGGTAAACAGGGTACCGGTTACAACATTCCCTATCTCATTCAGCAGCTCCGCGCCATTTTAAATGTGGATCGTGTCTGGGATATGGCGGTGATCGGCGCCGGTGATCTGGGGCACGCCCTCGCCCGCTACCAGGGCTTCCTGAAGCGGGGATTCCGTGTGGCGATGGTTTTCGATAACAATCCCGAAAAAATTGGCAAAAAGATTGGCGATATCATCATTCAGGATAGCAGTGAGATGATCCCTGCCATTCGAGGCGCCGGGATTAAAATCGCCATGCTCACCGTCCCCGGCAAAGCGGCTCAGGACGTTACCGATGATCTGGTCAAAGCTGGAATCCGCGCCATTTTAAGTTACGCCCCCATCGTTTTGACGGTGCCGGATGATGTCCACGTTCAAAATATCGATCCGGTCACCCGTTTGCAGCGGATGACCTACTATCTGGATTGAGTCGTTTTATTCCCGCTGTCGGCAATTTTTTGATCGGCAAGCGAAAGAAACACATCCAGATTTTGGATGGCAGCAGCACCCACGCGCAGCTCATTCTGACTGCGCGTTTTGATTTTAACCATGCCGCGCTCCACCGAAACGCTCTCCAGGTCTTCCCATCCGACCGGTTGGTGATCCAGTTCAATTCCGCCGGAGGATGAAATCGACACCCCGCCCAGCGAAAGGGTTTCTCCACGCCGCAGGGCGCCCACACAGCGGGCGTAGATCAGCGGCGCCGTCCGCAGTCGGATCTCTTCCGCCAGATCGTTTACCGCCTGCCAGCGGTCATCCAGCGCAAGGATTTCCCCACGGGTGGAAGTGTAGCGATAGCTGCGCCGGATTCCCATCGGAATCCCCAGAATTGTCTGGCGGGTCAGCGAAATCTGCACTGCCTGAAAATCCTCCCACCGCCAGACGTCCAATCTGGCGGGCGTTTGAACCGCCGCCCCGCCCGCATATAACACTGCCCAATTCAGCGAATGCTGCCAGCCCATCGCCCCGGCGGTCAGCCCCACCAACAGAAACAAAACCGCCATTGCCAGGGGAAACAAAAGTGTTTTCCCCAACACTGCCGGACCCAACCGGTAATACCGGTCAACCGCGCTCAATATGCCCGTAATCGCAAAATAACCCGCCCCGCCCATTCCTGTCAGCGTCAAAATGCCGCAGACCCACGCAGACCAGAGACGCGAACGGGGAGGGTAGATCTGCTCCACTGCGCCCAGACCAGTCACCGATCGAAACGATTTGGGAAGCACCGGGGTTTTCAAGTCTGTTCCTTTCCGGGGGAATAAAGAAACCGGCACAAATTTGCGCCGGTTTCCGATGGATCAAAACCTGTTAAACGTTGGGGAGGTTGCGCCGCAGCAGCGGATAGAGCGGTA
>JBDKTF010000166.1:0-2444 GCA_039680295.1 Anaerolineaceae bacterium | reverse complement strand
CCAGATTTGACGCTGGAGAAACTTTATGAGGAACTGGTGATCTGATATGGCACATCTATCTGAAGATTTTGCATTTTCACAGGAAGTTGCAGCGGCGCGTCAGAATGCTCAACCCATGGTCGCCCTGGAATCGACTGTCATCACGCACGGACTGCCTCGACCGGATAATCTGACCCTGGCACGGGATATGGAACGCGAGGTGCACGAGAACGGCGCGGTCCCGGCAACCGTGGCGGTGCTGCACGGAAAAATCCATATCGGCTTGAACGCCGAAGAACTGGAAATGCTTGCGCTTGCCACACAGACTCGAAAGATCAGCCGGAGGGATTTTTCCATCGCGCTGGCAGGAAAAGAAAACGGTGGAACCACGGTTGCCGGAACGTTGGTGGCGGCATCTGCGGCGGGTTTGAAAGTGTTTGCAACCGGTGGAATTGGTGGTGTGCATCGCCACACCCATTTCGATGTATCTGCCGATCTGCCCGAGTTGGGACGTACGCCGATGGTGGTGGTTTGTGCGGGCGCAAAAGCCATCCTCGATTTGCCGAACACACTGGAAGTGCTCGAGACGCAGGGTGTGCCGGTGGTTGGGTATCAAACCGAGGAATTTCCTGCTTTTTACACTGCGCACAGCGGCTTACCGGTGAATACCAGCGTATCCACCCCTGAAGAAATCGCGCAGATCGCGACGGCGCATTGGCGCATGGGGATGGAAAGCGCAATCCTGGTTGTTCAACCGCCTCCGGCGGAAGCCAGTCTTGCACCGGAATTAATCGAAGAAGTAATTCAACATGCTTTGAAAGATGCCGAGGCAATGAATGTTCATGGCTCAGCCGTAACCCCGTTTATGCTGAGCCGGGTCAGTGAATTAAGCGGTGGAAAAAGCCTGCAAACCAATCTGGCGCTGCTGCGGAACAATGCCCGACTGGCGGCTCAAATCGCCTGCGCTTTACCATCTCAGCCTGCGCATCGCATTCAGAGTATCTGACGCAAAATCAAACAACTGCCCCCGGAAATCAATTTTTCCGGGGGCTTGTTCTTTATTATGGGGTGGCGGTTGGCCACTTTGTATCGGTCGGACGTGGTGTACGGGTGGCTGTAGGGGTTCGTGTGATGGTTGGAGTCTTCGACGGCGTGTACGTGGGCAGCGGTGTGCGCGTCTTTGTGGGTGTGGGTGAGATATACGGCGTCGGAGTCCGGGTGGGTGTGCGGGTCATCGTCGCTGTGCCTGTAGGACGAGGCGTAGCGGTTCCGGGGGGAGGATTTCCGGTGACTGTAAATATGCCACCGACTTTGAATTCCATGCCGACAAAGATCTGGACCTCATACACACCTGGAAGCCAGGCAGACGCCGGCGGATCCCAATCCGAAAAGCCATAACCGCCCGTACTGGCATCCCATGCCTGGGTTTCATAATAAACCAGTTCGGTGCCGCGGTACCACAAGGCTGTCCATTGTGAGCCGGGGAGCATGCCGTCGTAACTGAAAACCGCATACATATGCCCGACGGGGTTTGCAAATTCGGTCGCTGTACTCAATGGAAGATTATTTTCATCCAACTCGACTGAGAACTGCAGCGGGCTGAAAACAGTATCCGGGTTGGGGGTTACCTCGCCAAGGAAGGTTGTAGCGACCTGCTCAGGCATGAAGGGTGTATTGGTGATGGATGGAGTATTGGTAATGGTGGGCGTCAGCGTGATGGTGGGCGTCAGTGTGATGGTGGGTGTCAATGTGATGGTAGGCGTATTCGTGATGGTGGGAGTGGGTGGGAAATAGTTACAGATCACGGGCTCGCCGAACCGATTGACGACAAACGCCAAAGCCCCCAATGCCAACGCTACCAGAAACATGCGCCATCCGCGTGTGATGCGCTCACGGCGCTTTCGATAGAAAGGAATTTTGCGTCCAGAGCGGATCATCCGAATGCCAACAAGAAAACTGATCAGTACGCCGATCAGCGCCAGGAAGAAGGCTGTTTTTACGAAGGATTGAATATCCAGATTCATAATGCTCCTGTATCCGTCATTATACCTGAACTGCAGAGTCTTCAATAGAAGTGAAAAGGGGGGAAATTTTGGATATCTTCACATTACAAAAATCTGAACCTTCGTGAAAGCCGAAATAGAGGGCGCATTATGATAGAATCTGGGACGAAACAGGGAAAGGGGCTTCCATGGGCAAATTGGTGACCGTTGTAGGCAATTTGGGGGTCGGGAAGACAACATTGATGCAGAAACTGGTCCACGCGATGGGCCTTGAACCATACTGGGAGAATCCGGAAACTCGCCCATTCCAGAAGCGATTTTATGCCGATCCAAAGCGTTGGGCGTTGGCAAACCAGTTCGATTTTCTGCTCTATCGCGGTGAACAGGAAGCAGCTCTGCGCGCGAATCCCCGGAATGGAATGATGGACGGGGGGCTGGATCAGGATTATTTTGTTTTTACCC
>JBDKTF010000506.1:0-1920 GCA_039680295.1 Anaerolineaceae bacterium | reverse complement strand
GCCACCATGGCGCACGAATTGGGACATGCCATTCATTCCATGCTGGCAGAAAAGCACAGCCTGTTCACCGCGCAAGCCTGTCTGCCGCTGGCAGAAACGGCATCCACCTTCAGTGAAATGATGCTGGTGGATCGCCTGTTGGAACAGGAAAGCGATTGCGGCGTACGCCGCGACCTGCTCTTCCGCCAGGTGGACGATTCGTATGCCACCATTCAACGCCAGGCGTTCTTTGCCCTCTTTGAACGCAAAGCGCACGAAATGATCCAGAACGGCGCTTCGGTGGATGAGGTTTCACAGGCGTATCTGGACAATTTGCGCGAGCAGTTTGGCGATTCCACGGATGTTTCCGACGAATTTCGTTGGGAATGGGTGTCCATCCCGCATATTTTCAGCGTGCCGTTTTATGTGTATGCCTATACGTTCGGTCAGCTTCTGGTGCTGGCGCTGTACCGTCAATTCAAAGCCGAGGGCGAAAGCTTTAAGCCGCGCTACCGCACGATTCTGGCGGCGGGCGGCTCCAAAGCGCCGGTGGAGCTGCTGGCGGAAGCCGGAATTGACGTTCGCAAAGCTGAATTCTGGCAGGGCGGGTATGATGTGATTCGCGAGATGGTGGAAAAACTCGAAGCCATCCCGGTTAAATAGATCCGCGTAAAATCATTGATTCAACCCAACAGGGAGCACAGCCATTATGTATTTAGCCGTTGAAGGGGTCATCGGGGTGGGGAAAACCACGCTGGCGCGTATGCTTCAGCCTGTCTTTCAGACAGATTTGCTGCTGGAAGTCTTTGAGGAGAACCCGTTCCTCTCCGATTTTTACGCTGACCGGGAACGTTACGCTTTCCAGACGCAGATATTTTTCCTGCTCAGCCGCTATCATCAGCAGCAGCGCGCCGTGTCGCAGTCGTTGAATCTGGGCAAAAGCCTGATCGCGGATTACACCTTCGAGAAAGATTCACTGTTCGCCCGCATCAACTTGAAGGGTGACGAGCTGGAGATGTACTACCGCGTACACGAAGCGCTGGCGGAAAAAATCGCCACGCCCGATCTGATCGTGTACCTGCGCGCGGATACGGATGTGCTCATGCAGCGCATCGCCCTGCGCGACCGCCCCTACGAACGCGCCATGGAACGCGCCTACATCGATGAGCTGAACTGGGCATACGAAGAGTTCTTCTCGGATCACGAGAAGGGTACACCGGTGCTCAAGATCGATACCAACGAGCTAAATATCGTATCAAACGCCGAAGATTTTAAAAGGGTGGAAAACCGCATCCGGCAGGCGCTGAAACTGGCGCCCTTCCAGAGCGAACTGCCCATTGGGTGATTGTAATGAATTGACAGAATTCCCCGGGAGTGTTTCCGCCCGGGGAATTTTTTTGTTCCGACATCCAATGACAAACAGCAGGAAGTTGCCACCCTGACCCTGCCCTCCCCCGGCAGAAAAATGAAAGACGGTTGAGGGTTTTGTGCCGGGGAAGGGAAAAACCTTAGAAAGACGAGGGGCTACGCCCCTCGTCTTTCTAAATAAACCACTCCCCGCCCCACGGCAAGAACGATTACCAGACGCACTACACTCGTGGGGCGGGGAGCCGGAGGGGTGGGGTTGGATACCCCGGGTGGGAAAGAATCTTCGTCAATCTGTGGACGGCAATTTCCCGCGGATAACATATCCCACCGCCTGCCCCTCATCGTCATCCATCACGATATCCATCTGGCAGCCGGGGAGTACGGCGTGCACGTCAATCAACCGCAGCGCGTCTGCCAATTGTTCAGCTTCAGCGGGGACGAATTCCGCCAGACAGCTCGGCATGTCATAAAAGAATTCCTTGTTCAAGATCGTTTTATCATCATTCATGTCCAGCGCGAGCGGATAAATCTGCGCTTCCAGCAAATCCTGAAAGAAGTGCGTGCCCAATGACG
>JBDKTF010000073.1:0-7301 GCA_039680295.1 Anaerolineaceae bacterium | reverse complement strand
CTCTCGGTCAGCAGCGAGTATCAGGTAAATACCCGTCAGGTGGGTGATGTGACCGTGCTGGGATACAACCTGCCGCTTTATCCCAATGCCGCCAAACAGGCGCTGGATGATACCGCCCGCGCGCTGGAAGTCTATCAACGCACCTTCGGACCCTATCCGCACAAAACTCTCAGCGTGGTCGAAGCCGATTTTCTGGACGGCATGGAATATGACGGCTTGTATTTCTTAAGCGGCGGTTTCTACAATCTCTATGACGGCACCCCCAAAGGGTATCTCACCCTCATCGCGGCGCACGAAACGGCGCATCAGTGGTGGTACGCTCAGGTGGGTGACGATCAGGCAATGGAACCCTGGTTGGATGAAGCCCTGTGTACATATTCAGAACGCATCTTCATCGAGAATGTCTACCCCGATCTGCTCTCCTGGTGGTGGTCTTACCGGGTGAATTATTATCAGCCACAGGGTTGGATCAACCAACCCGTGTACGATTATCCCGGCTTCACGCCCTACCGCAACGCGGTTTATCTGCGCGGCGCGCAGTTTCTGGAAGATCTGCGCCAGCGCACCGGAGATGACGCTTTCTTCGCCTTTTTGCAGGATTTCGTCCATCAATATGAAGGTAAAATCGCCACCAGCGCCGATTTCTTCAACGTGCTTTCACAGCATACGTCCGCCGATTTTTCTGACCTGAAAACAAAATATTTCAAGCCATAATTTCCCCAAATCCCCCAAATTGACCTCTTGCATTTTTGATATTGAATTATATAATCAATGCTTGCGCGTTGAGATTTCAATGCACTAGTCAGATTAATGTGGAGAGAGAAAAATGGACATCCTTGAACTCGAGGAAACCAAAGAAGAAGAAAGCGATAAGCCTCCTAGTATCCACCCGCGACCGGGAAAGTCGCTGCGGGTGGCAGTTATTGCGAACATTAAGGGGGAGACCGCACTGCCAATGAACGGACCCGCCGATGCCGGCGCGGAATTTGACCGGAAAGAAACGATCCAGGCAATCCAAAAAGCTATTGAATCGGTCGGTCATCTTACCACCTTCATCCCCGCCGATGCCAATTTACCATTCGCGCTGCGCGAATTTCAACCCGATATCTGCTTCAATATCGCAGAAGGTCTGGGTGGAGATGCGCGGGAAGCCCAGGTGCCTGCCCTGCTCGAATTGCTGGGCATCCCCTACACCGCTTCGCGTGTTCTGGCAAATGCTATCGCCCTGGATAAAACCATGACCAAGCGCGTCTGGCGCGATCACGGCTTACCCATCGCTGAATTTCAACAATTCGAGACTGGTGTCGAACCGCTCTCTGAAAAACTGAACTACCCGCTCTTTGTCAAACCTGCCCGCGAAGGCACCGGGATGGGCATGGACGACCGCGCCATTGTTCACGATGAAACTGAGCTGCGCGAACGGGTCAACTGGGTGATTGATAACTATCACCAACCGGCGCTGGTCGAAGAATACCTGCCCGGGCGCGAATTCACCATCGGTGTGATGGGACGCCCCGACGCCAAAATGTACAGCCAGCACCCCAACTGGTACAGTCCCGACGGCTTCCACCGCTTCCCGCCCCTGGAAATCGACAATTCACTTTCAGTGACTCCCGGCGTGTACGGGCACGAAGCCAAAACCCTCTATACCGGTGAAACTGGCGTGCCGGGATTCATCTGCCCCGCTCCCATCGAGCCTGAACTGGCAGAACAACTGAGCGACCTCGCCATCCGCGCGCACAGTGCCATCGGCGCAGTGGATGTATCCCGCGTGGACATGCGCCTGGGCGCAGACGGCAAACCCCGCCTGATCGAGATCAATTCCCTCCCCGGTCTGACCCCTGGCTTCAGCGATCTGTGCGTCATCGCCAATGCCGAGGGCATCACCTACGAACAATTGATCCTCGAAATCCTGATGCTGGGCGCCTCCCGCTTCCAACTGCTCGAGAGAACTGTCGAGCCGATCCCCGTTCATACCGAAGTTCATGAATGGGCGCGCATCACCCCTCGCGTTATCGAAGAATAGGTTTCTTATGTTCGATCAAAAAAGGCTGCCCCGCATTGAGGCAGCCTTTTTGATTTGATTTATTGGGGTGAACAACCGCTTCATCCCCAACTATCGGGGGATAAACTGCTCCGCAAAGTGACATGCCACGGTGTGACCGGGGCGCAGTTCGCGCATTTGCGGCTCGTCGCGGCTGCAGATTTCCTGCGCCAGCGGGCAGCGCGGATGAAAACGGCAGCCGGAAGGCGGATTGATGGGATTGGGAATCTCTCCTTCGGGCATTTTTTGTGTCCGCCGCTGGCTCGGATCAGGCACCGGCACAGCCGCCATCAATGCCTGTGTGTATGGATGCAGTGGGTGGGCATACACTTCTCCAATTTCGCCCAACTCGCACATTCTGCCCAGATAAAGAACACCGATCCGGTCGCAGATGTATTTTGCCGTTGCCAGATCGTGCGTGATGAAAAGGTACGTCAGATCAAATTCCTTTTTCATCTTCAGCATCAGGTCGAGCAAAATGGAGCGCACCGATACATCCGCCATGGCAATCGGCTCATCCGCCACAATCAACTCGGGATGGGTGATCAAGGCGCGCGCCAGAACCACCCGCTGGCGCTGTCCGCCCGAAATCTGGTGCGGATACAGATCATAGAACGCTTCCGGGGGATTCATCCCCACCGCATGAAACATATCCAGAACGCGGTTGCGCCGTTCCTGCGGAGTGAGTTCCGCCATGTGAATCTGAGCGGGATGCTCGATGGCTTGTCCCAACGTCATCCGCGGGTTGAGCGATGCCAATGGATCCTGGAACACGATCTGCATGCGCGAACGGAGATGGCGCATTTCCTCGCTCGAAAGGCTCTGCAGGTCAATGCCGTCGAAAGTGACCTTCCCCGAGGTGGGTTCATACAACCTCAGCACCAGCCGTCCAATGGTGGACTTGCCAGAACCGCTCTCCCCTGCCAGCCCGAAGACCTCGCCCCTTCGAATGGAAAAGCTCACGCCGTCCACCGCCTTCACCGCCGGGATTTGACCGCGGTTGAGAATCGAAGCAATAAAGCCAGTTTGAATCGGGAAATGCTTGCGCAAATTCTCAACCCGCACCAGATCCTCCCCTTCCACCGCAACCCGGAGCATTTTTGCATCGTTATGGTTCTGGTTTTGATCAGGCATGGCGCACCTCCTGTGATGGTGAAGCTCCGCTGCCCTCTTTTTGTGAATAAAGCCAGCAGGAGGCAAGCTGGTCGCCCGCAACCGATTCAAACAACGGTTCTTCCCGCGAACAAATATCCATGGCATAAGGACAGCGCGGATGGAACCGGCAGCCTTTGGGGGGATGCAGCAGGCTGGGGGGTTCGCCGCCCATTTTATACAGCTCGCCTTCGTCCATTTTGATGTTGGGCACAGACTTCAATAAACCCTGGGTGTACGGGTGTTTGGGATGGGCAAAAACGTCCTGCGCCGAACCGACTTCAGCCATCTTCGCCGCATACATGACCGCCACCCGGTCGCATACCTCAGCCACCACACCGATATTGTGCGTGATGAACAGAATGGTCAGCCCAAACTCCTGCTGCAATTCTCTGAGCAAATCGAGGAATTTGGCTTCCACAATCACGTCCAGCGAGGTCGTCGGTTCGTCAGCAATGACCAGTTTGGCGCGCAGCGCCAGCGCCAGGCTGATCATCACCCGCTGGCGCATCCCGCCCGACATCTGATGCGGGTATTCTTTCAGACGTTCATGGCGGATTCCCAGCCGTTCCACCAGTTCCTCCGCCCGTGCCCGCGCCGCGGCTTCACTGGTTTGCGGTTCGTGCGTGCGGATCGTCTCGGTCAGGTGCTCCTGGATGCTCTGCACCGGGTTGAGCGAGGTCATGGGGTCTTGAAAGACCATGCCGATCTCGGCGCCGCGAATCGCTGGCATGTCGCGTGCAGATAATTTCATCAAATCGCGGCCGTCAAACCAGAGTTCGCCGCCGCTGATGCGCGCGGGTCCATCATGCAGGCGTAACAGCGCTTTGCCAAAAGTCGATTTTCCGCAGCCCGATTCGCCCACCAGACCCAGAATCTCACCCCGCCGAATATCGAGCGATACATCATCCACCGCGCGCACAATCCCGGCGCGGGTCTTGTATTCGACGGTTAGATTTCGAATGGAGTAAAGAATATTTTCAGCCATCAGCGATCCCTCAACTTGGGATTGAAAATTTCAGTCAAGCCTTCACCCAGCAGGGTGAATGACAGCACGACCAGCAAAATTGCCAGACCGGGGAAGGTGATCATCCACCAGGCATTCTGGATGAAGCGCTGACCGCGAGCCAGATCAATGCCCCAGTCTGCCATGGTTGGCGGCAAGCCCAATCCCAGGAAGGACAGACCGGCGCCGGTCAGAATCGCATCGGCTACGTTGATCGAAAAAATGATTGCCACCGAGGGAATCACGTTCGGGAAGATGTACCGGCGGAGAATTTCATTCCGCCGTGAGCCGATGCTCCTTGCCGCTTCAACGTAGACCTCTTCCTTGACTTGAAGGGTTTGACCGCGAACAATCCGGTAATAGGTTGGAATGTAGAGAACCGAAATGGCAACGATGATGTTGAAAATGCTCGGACCGAGAACGGCGGTGATGGCGATTGCCAGGATTAATCCAGGGAAGGAATACAGGCTGTCCATCAACAGGCTGAGCAGGCGGTCGAACGATCCGCCGAGGAAACCCGCCAGCAGTCCCAGGGGCACTCCCAGAAACAGCGAGAGCAGGGCTGAACTGAAACCGATGATGATCGCAATTCGCGTACCCCAGATCATGCGGCTGAAGATATCCTGTCCGATATCGTTGGTTCCAAACACAAAACCGTGATCAACCGCTTCGCCGCTGATCGAATTTCCCTCGCGTAAAGTCGTGAATTGATCTTTGACGGTTTCAAATTCGGTGTTAAGGATGACCGCAGCACTCGCTTTACCATCCGCCACCGCCTGCAAGGCTAATTCCAGGGTTTCATAGCGTGAGATGACCGGTCGCAAACGCAAACCTTCAGGTTGATTTTTGAGTTCCTGGTCGATCTTCTGCGCCTGTGCGTTCAAATCGCCGGCGGTCGAAACACCCTGCACCACCGCGATCTTGGGACGTTCAGCGCCTGTCGCTGTTGCCAGATCGCGCAGCTCGTTAATTGAGCTGTCTGCCGGCACAACCATCACCGACTGCGGAGGAATTTCTCCGGGTGCAAGAAACCGGGGTCCAACCAGTTCGTCTGGCGAATACGGCGCAAACACGCCCGGGAAGATGGCAACGATGATGAATCCCAGAACGGCAATGGATGAAATGACAACAAACCACCAGTCAGCGCCGTACCAGTGGCGCCCCATTAATAACCGGCGAACGAAGCCGATTCGTTTAAGTTCCGCCTCCCAACTGGTGCCTTCGGGAGGGGTATTCGTGGGTTCTTCTTTTTTGTTGAACACGGTTAATACCTCACACGAGGGTCGACGAGTGAATAGATGACATCCACTGCCAGGCTGATCAATGCGACCAGCATGGCAAATACGGTGATGACACTTTGCACCGCATTGTAGTCACGGGCGGAAATACGCTCCACCAGATAGCTGCCCATGCCGGGCCACGAGAAGACCGATTCGGTCAGAACGGCTCCGGCAAGCAAAATTGCCACCTGCAAACCGATCACCGTAATGACCGGGATCATGGCGTTCTTGAGGGCGTGCTTGTAAACCAGTTTATTTTCCTCGATGCCGCGCGCACGCGCTGCGCCGATGAAATCTGCCTGTAAAGTCTCGATCACAGTTCCGCGCGTCATACGCATGAACAACCCCGATTGGATCAGCCCCAGCGTGAGGGTGGGTAAGATCAAATGCTGAAGGATCGAACCCAAAGCCTGCCAGTTCCCGGTGATCAGGGCATCGAATGAATAGATATTCGTAAATGTTTTCAACGTCGTCCCGATAATCGGATCGATACGACCGGAGATCGGAAGCCAGTTGAGCTTTACGCCGAAAAAGAGTTGCAAAATCAAACCAAACCAGAAAATCGGCAGCGAATAAATCACGACCGCGTAAATTCTGAGTAAATAATCCGTCAATTTCTTTCGCTTCGATGCAGCCAACGCCCCCCCAAAGATACCAATGAGCAGTGCCAGAATTGACGCAGGAATGATGAGTTCCAATGTGGCTGGGAAGCGTTCGCTCATCTCATCGATGATTGGACGATGACCACCTACGAGTGAATTGCCGAATCGGAAGGTGACCATATTCCCCAAAAATCTGCCATATTGAACAATCATCGGATCATTCAGACCAAGCTGAGCGCGAACCTGTTGAATCATTTCCGGGGTGCCTTTGGGACCCATCGCTGATGAAACCGGATCGCCAGGCAACACACGCATAATGAAGAATACCAATGAACCCAAAATGAAAACCATGGGTATGGTCAGACCAATGCGTGTCAAAATATAACGGCGCAGTCCCGTGGATCCTCGAACGAAAACGTACAGGAGTAGGAGGATTGCAGGGATGCCGATGAGAAGAGCAAGAAGGGCTATGGGTGGCATGTCTTCACCTGATCATTGGGGCGGGAAATCTCCCGCCCCAATGATGAAGGGTTAAATTACTGGCTCTTGCTGAGCATGGAGTAGTAGAACAAAATGTTCGGACCGATGTTCAGGGTTTCAGGGGTCGCCTGATCAGCCATACCTTTGATATTGTCGCGGTAGACAACATGTTCAGCCTGGAAGAACAGCGGGATGTTGCCGCCCAGGTCAGCATAGATGTCCTGCGCCTGCTTGTACAGGTCTGCGCGTTTGGTTTCATCCATTTCAACGTCCGCCTGTTTGAGGAGGTCAACCAGTTTGGTTGCTTTCTCATTCATGGGGGTGCCGGTGGTGCTGCCTTCAGCCGCAGCGGTGATGTTGTTGCCCATACCGCCGTTGTAAATGAATGGATCGACGTAGTTGGAAGAATCCGGGTAGTCGAAGAACCAGCCCATCACGCCGACGTTATAAGATTCGCCGCCGGTCAGAGCAGGAATATAGGTGCTCCATTCCTGAGCCTGAAGGGTGATTTCCATTTCGCCAGTTGCTTCGAGCTGTTTCTTGATGATCTGCATCCATGCCGCCGTCGAGGCGCCGTAGTGCTCCGGTGGATACCAGAATGTCATCTTCAGCTTGTTTGTCTCAGAATAACCGGAAGCTTCCAGATACTTTCGGGCAGCGTCGAGGTCAGGAGAGGCATACAGGGTATCGAAAGCTTCGGTGGCGCCCAGGAAGCCCGGAGGAATCATCGAGTACAG
>JBDKTF010000413.1:0-2916 GCA_039680295.1 Anaerolineaceae bacterium | reverse complement strand
ATTCGTCAAGGGTTTTTACCAGCGTCCGCTCAAAAGCGGCGAACTGACGCAGTCCACCGGCGGCGGACGGGTGACAGAGCTGACCGCCCGCCCGCTCATCAACCTCTTTTATCCAGAGTTGTCCGGTGTCATCCAGCCGCTCTCCGGCGAATACGGCGGCAGGCGAAGCGCATTGGAGCAGTTCACCTTCTTCTCGGGCTACGGAGTGGAAACCGGGCTGCTGATCGATGCCTTTGAAAAATTCGGTTTGAACAGCATCGCCCAGGTGGACCTGCTGGAACGCATTCACCATAACCAGTCGCTCGAAGCGCTCAGCAAAATGTCATTCACCATTCTGCAAACGGTGCTGGCGAAACTGGAAAAACGTTTCAATCTGCCCATTCTGGAAGAAGTCAACCGCTCCATGAAGCTGATCCACTATGAAGAAGGCGTTTACACGCTGGATGTGCAGGAACTGGTTGAACAATCCCGTCCTCCGATGATTGACCTGCCCGAATATCAATCGCGCATCAAATCTCCGGGCGGCGGCTCCTGAACCGGCGCGGTTTGCCCGAATGCGGGCATTCAGGTAAAATCAACCGCGTTATCTTTTTCAGGAGATTGGATACATGACTGAACTCGTATTGGTCCGTCATGGACAGACGGATTGGAATATTGAAGGACGCTATCAGGGGCAGTCGGATGTGCCGCTGAACGAAACCGGGCTGGCGCAGGCGCAAATGCTGGCGCAAACCCTCACCGGCGAACATTTTGATGCCATCTACAGCAGCGATCTGATCCGCGCCCGGCAAACTGCGGCGGCACTGGGAAAGGCGCTGAATCTGCCGGTACACACCGACCGCCGTCTGCGTGAAATCAACCAGGGCGAATGGGAAGGGAAGATCTTCACAGACATCAAAGCCCGTTTTACCGATCAGATCGCAGCGCGAGAGAAGGATCCGCTGGGCATTCGCCCGCCCGGCGGCGAATCGGTGGGCGAAGTCGCAGAGCGCGTGGCTGCCGCCGCTCAGGATATTGCCCGCGCCCACCCCAATGGACGCGTGCTGGTGGTTTCACATGGATTGTCCATCGCAACACTCATTGCCCGCGCGCGTGGGATTTCACTGAGCGAAGTCTATTCGCTCATTCCCAAAAACGTCTCCACCACCCCGGTGGAATGGCAGAGCAGCGGTTTCTCTGCGAGGATGGAGAGCAATTGACCCAAAAAGGATCATGACCGGCAAACGGTTGCTGCCCTTTTTTACAACCCTGTACGGAAGCGAAAGCGGTTCCGCCGCCTGGCGCCAGTTCGTCATGCGGCTGGACCGTTTTCCTTCCCGCCCGCTGGCTCCGCCGCCGCCGCTCACCGCCCGCGACGCAATTTTAATCACCTACCCCGATCAGTTCCGCCGGCAGGGTATGCCTCCATTGCAGGCGCTGAGCCAGTTCTGCGAGCAGCGCCTGAAAGACGTTGTCACCGGCATCCACATTCTGCCGTTTTATCCCTCCACCTCCGACGACGGTTTTGCGGTTGTCGACGACACGCAGGTGGACCCTGCCTGGGGATCCTGGGCGGATATTGACCGCCTTGGAAAGCATTTTCGGTTGATATTCGATGCCGTGCTCAACCACATGTCCAGCCAGGCGCGCCCCTTCCGTCGTTTTTGCGCCGGAGACCCCACTTACGCCAACTGGTTCATCCACCCGCCGCCCGATACCGACCTTTCGCGGGTGGTTCGTCCGCGCACGCTGCCGCTGCTCACGCCTTTTGAAACCGCCACTGGCACGCAGTATATATGGACCACCTTCAGCGCAGACCAGGTGGACCGCAATTTTGCCGAGCCGCAGGTGCTGCTGGCAGTACTGGACGCCCTGCTTGAATATGTCGAACACGGCGCGCAGTTTATTCGCCTGGACGCCATCGCCTACTTATGGAAGGAACCGGGCACCGATTGCATTCACCGCCCGCAAACGCACAGTGTGGTTCAGCTCATTCGCGCCGTGCTGGACGAAGTCGCGCCGTGGGTGCAGATCATCACCGAAACAAACGTGCCGCACGTGCAGAACATCTCTTATTTTGGAGATGGGACCAACGAAGCGCAGATGGTTTATAACTTCGCCCTGCCGCCGCTGGTGCTGCACACGCTGCAAACCGGAGACAGCCGCGCGCTCACCGAATGGGCATCTGGGTTGATCCTTCCGTCCAGCCGGGTCACTTTTTTCAATTTCCTCGCCTCGCACGACGGCATCGGATTGAACCCCGCGCACGGCATTCTCTCCGCCCCGCAGATCGATGCGTTGGCAAAACGCGCTCTGGCACACGGCGGATACATTTCCAGCAAGAGCGACCCCGGCGGCGGTGAAAGCCCCTATGAATTGAACATCAACTACTTCGACGCGCTGAACGATCCCGCCGCCAGCGAACCTCTCTCCCTTCAGGTGGATCGTTTTGCCGCTGCGCACGCCGTTCAACTGGCGTTGTTGGGGCAGCCAGCCATCTATGTTCACAGCCTGCTGGGTTCCCGCGGGTGGCGGCAGGGCGTGGAAATCAGCGGTCAAAAACGCGCCGTCAACCGCCAGAAATTCGATTTTGACGCCCTTCAGACAGAACTGGCAGATCCAACCTCGCAGCGTGCAGTGATCTTCAGCCGGCTTCGCTGCTTGTTGAGCGCTCGCAGCGCCTGTCCCGCGTTTCATCCCTTTGGCAGGCAAATCGTACTTAATACAGGCAGTGCCGCCTTTACGCTGCTGCGCATCGCTCCGGATGAGCGCAGTCTGGCGCTCTGTATGCAGAACATCACCGCAGATAGGATCGCTCTGTCTCTCGACTTTGCCGCCCTCGATTTGCCCATCCGGGGTTGGCGTGATTGTTTCACCTTGGCGCCGGTTCCGTTGGAAGCAATCCACCCATTCAACCTGATGCCGTACCAGACCCTG
>JBDKTF010000094.1:0-4042 GCA_039680295.1 Anaerolineaceae bacterium | reverse complement strand
ATCGGCGAGGCGGTATCCCCCCACCCATAGAATTTCATCGCCGCTGATCACCAGCGGAACGCCGGCGCGGGCAGCGCGCGGGATTTTCAGATTGGTATAAAGATCAGAAATTTTAATGGTTTTATCTTTCATCCCCAACGGCTGCATCCGATCGCCAGAGAGAAATCCGCGCACCCCCAATGGGCGGCGCACCCGATCTGCGTCCAGGTAAGCCGTGTTTGGATCGCTGTTTTTCCTCGCCTGCTGCAAGATCGCTTCATCGGCGGGGAATTCCTCCGCCGTCAGCTGCCATCCATCAGAAAGGTGAATCCGCCCAGGAATGGGCAATTGCGCCGCAGAATCCGTCACCTGGGGTTCATCCTTCAACAGCACCTGCGCATCCGCCTCACGGATCAGCATCCACCGCCCCTGTTGTTCCAATACCATGCCATCCAACCAATCCGCAGAGCCCGATTCAGACGGCTGATGAAAGAAGCGCAGCGCGCGTTCCACTGCATCAAAACCCACATCCCGTAACGTCGGTCGCAGGTGCATGCCCGCCCGTCGGATCACCCGCCGCTGCATTCCCACCGGCTGCATCCGCCAATAGACCCGATCCAGAGCCGCGTAACAGTCGCCCCATTCCACCGTTTCCCCCATCAGTTGTTCATCCAGATAAACCCGCAGAGCTTCCTCATCCCCCGCCAACACCTGCGCAGTGCGCCATAAATTTTCCTTCAGGTGCGGATAGGTTTTCTCCAACGCAGGAATAATTTCCAGCCGAATTCGGTTGCGTTCATAACGCACATCCTGGTTGGTTTCATCCTGCACCGGTTGGATGCCCAGCTCGCAGCAATGCGCTTCCGTCTCTTTCCGCCACACACCCAGCAGAGGACGCACCACCGGCAGGTTCCCCAATAGATCTGGAATCTGCGAACGGTAACGCATCCCTGCCAGCCCTGCCAAACCGGCTCCACGCAGCAGATGCATCAGCACGGTTTCCACCTGATCGTCCGCGGTATGCCCCACCGCCAGCGCCTGCGCGCCCACTTCCTGCGCCGTCTGACCCAGAAACCGGTAGCGCAGGATCCGAGCCGCTTCTTCAATCGAAAGATGATGCGCGGCGGCGTACTCCCCCACATTCACCAACCCAAGCCGAAACGGCATTCCATATTGAGCCGCAACCGCCTGCACCCGGTCTGCATCCTGCCCGGCGCTCGCCCGCAGTTGGTGATTGACGTGCGCCACCACCACCGGGTATCCACTCTGACAGAGAATATCCAGCAGCGTCAGGCTGTCTGCGCCGCCCGACACACCCACCAATACCGGCAAAGCGCGATCCAGCCCGCATCGTTGTACCAAAATTGTTTCAATATTTAAAACATCCATAAAAAAATTATAGCATTATTGAACGGACTGGCTATAATAAGATAAATATATGGATTGTTTCCAGATCCTTCTGCTCATTTTTGCTCGATGCCAGATGGGAGGATGCAATGGCTGAAAAGATATTGATCGTCGATGATGATCTCGAAACTCTGCGGCTGGTTGGATTGATGCTTCAAAAACAGGGATTTTCAGTCATTGCAGCCAGCAGCGGCGCCCAGGCGATTGATCTGGTCAAGAGCGAACCGCCCGATCTCATTCTGCTGGATATCATGATGCCCGAGATGGATGGATTTGAAGTCACCCGCCGGTTGCGAGCCGAATCCGTCACAGCGCAAACCCCCATTCTGGTGTTCACCGCCAAAAGCCAAATCGAAGACAAGGTCACTGGATATGAATCGGGCGCCGATGATTATCTGACCAAGCCAACCCATCCGGCTGAATTGACCGCTCATATCAAAGCGCTGCTTTCGCGATCCAAAAAAGCAGCCATCGAGGCGGGTCCCAGCAGTAGAGGCATGGTAGTTGGCATCCTCGCCCCCAAAGGCGGGCTGGGTGTTTCCACCCTGGCGTTGAATCTGGGCATCGCCGTGGAACAAAAAACGCACCGGGGGATCATTGCGGCAGAAATTCGCCCCGCACACGGAACCTGGGCGGAAGAATTGGGTTATCCCGACCCGACCACATTCCGTGATTTATTGAAAAGTAAACCCGAGGAAATCACCGCTGCGCGGGTCGAAAAAGAACTGGTATTGCATAGCGGTACCGGCATTCGTTTGATGATGGCTTCCGCCGCCGCAGAGGATATCGAACTGGCGACCGCCACAGATCAGCTTCAAGCGCTGATACAGGCGCTGTCAGAATTATCCCCCCTGGTCTTCCTCGACCTGGGCTCACCCCTCCTCCCGGGAATGAAGTCCATCCTCAGTCTTTGCACAGAATTGATCATGGTCACAGAACCCAACCCCATCACCGTCGATCGTACCCGAAAGCTGATCGAAACCGTGGGCGAGTTGTCCTTTGGCAAATCGCGCATGCTCCAGGTGGTTCTGATGAACCGCATTCGCTCCGATGTATCGCTGAATTACGGACAGGTGCAGGAAAAACTTGGTTTCCCCGTGGCAGAGGTGTTCACGCCTGTACCCGAACTGGCATACCAGGCTGCGCTGCGCAACGCTCCTATCATCACCATCCTGCCCGAAGGGCTCACAACTCAGCAATTCAATAAACTGGCAGAAGTTTACATTCCGAAATTGAAATAGGTCTCATGCCCGACCCGACTCAAACGCCGCCTGCTGAAATATTGCAGGCGGCTCACTTCATCCGTACAGCCCGCTCGATTGTTGCATTGACCGGTGCGGGCATATCCACGCCTTCCGGGATTCCAGATTTTCGTTCCCAGGATACAGGGCAGTGGAACCGGTTCAACCCCATGGATGTCGCATCCCTCACCGCCTTTCAACGCACACCCGAAAAATTTTACAACTGGCTTCGCCCCCTTGTGCTGCAATCCCTTCAGGCGCAGCCCAACCCGGCGCACATCGCGCTTGCAGAGCTTGAAAAAGCGGGGAAGATGCGGGCGGTCATCACCCAGAATATCGACGGATTACATCAGAAAGCCGGTTCGCAGCATGTTCTGGAAGTTCACGGCTCTCTGCGCAGTATGACGTGCAGCCACTGTGACTTTCAGATTGTCGACCCCGATCAGATTATTGCCATAATTCAGCAAAACGCCATTCCACGCTGCGCCGTCTGCAATCACCCGCTGAAACCGGATATCGTTCTATACGAAGAAATGCTGCCCGTGGACGTGTGGGAAGAAGCAGAACGGGTCTGTACGAACTGCGATTTGATGATTGTTGTTGGATCTTCGTTGGAGGTTACCCCGGTTAACGGGCTGCCACTTCACGCATTGAGGAACCATGCCCCGCTGTTGATCGTCAACCGAACCCCCACGCATCTCGACCGGCATGCCAGAATCATCCTGCGGGACGACCTGGCTGAAGTCCTCCCGCAGATCATTCACCTGGCATTGGATCCAAGTCAGGAAGGTTGAATTAAAACTTTCAGCACCCCGCGTTCACCGGCATGGTCCAGCGCTCGCAGACCCTGCGAGAG
Source organism: Anaerolineaceae bacterium (assembly GCA_039680295.1). Classification (GTDB taxonomy): domain Bacteria; phylum Chloroflexota; class Anaerolineae; order Anaerolineales; family Anaerolineaceae; genus JBDKTF01. The sequence continues at coordinate 559 of JBDKTF010000094.1, read as the reverse complement.
CGGATAACGCGCCTGAATGAGCGCCCGCGGATCGACCAGACCGCGTTCCAGCAAACGCAATGCCGGCGCAAACGACCCGCAGCGCGACCCCACCATGGTGATCTCGTCCACAACGATGGATGAGAAATTCACCGGCATCTCCCCTTTGTAAGTGCTTTTCAACACCATCGTACCCATCCCGCGGACTGCGCGGCGTGCCAGTGCAAATCCATCCGGCGAGCCGGTGGCTTCCACACATACATCCATCGAACGGTCAGCGACATCCCCTTCGGTTACTGCCGCAATATGCCACTGCGCCAGAAGCTCACGCTGATAATCATGCCGTACCACCACCTGAAGCTGGCAGCCGGTTAACCGCAGCGATTGGGCAGTGAGTAAACCCAACCTCCCGGCGCCCACCACCAGCACACGTGTACCAGGGGCAATATGCACCTGTTCCTGAATCTGAACAGCCGCCGCAAGCGGTTCGGTGAATACCGCCATCTCATCCGGGATATTCGTCGGCACAAGATGCAGGTTGCGCACCGGAAGGGTGAGATATTCGGCAAACACCCCGTTT
>JBDKTF010000039.1:0-4473 GCA_039680295.1 Anaerolineaceae bacterium | reverse complement strand
GGTCACCCATCAGGTCCATTGCGGGCTGAATGCTGTCTTTCACGATTTCCAACGGCGCCATTCCGCTTGCCAGTGCGGCTTCCGCTGTTTCGCGCGCTGCGACATCATCGCCCTCAATTACCGCTTGCTTCAACTTTGCAATTAATTCTTGAGACATAACATCCTTCCTTGTCAGGGAAATAATCTATTTGTAAAATGGCGCCCACAAAGGATCAAATGGTCGGTTGTTGTGAGCGCCCACGATCCATCGCACCTTAATCCAGTGGGAGTCCCAGTTCTTTCATCTCGCTGCGAACGCCCTCGTAAATTCCTACCCATTCCGCGGTTGGTTGGGCGGTTGCCACATCATAAGCCTGCTGGTAGGGTTTACCGAAATCAGGCGTCTTCAGTTGACCTTCGTACTTGGGAACAATCTGTTTGACAATCTCGTTGACCTGCTTGGGAGACATACCAGAAGCAGCATGAGTCACTTCGCCCGTGAAGCGGCACTCAAGCGGGGTAATGTAATCATTCAATTTACCACCTGCGGTGCGCGGTCCAATCGTGGCTGATGCGCCAGAGCAGGCGATCGTCGCCTGACCCGCGGCAATTTCGTACATAATATTTTTCGTCACAGGACCCGAAGCGATATTGGCGATATTGACGGGCATCGTATGGGTGTTGCGAGAAAGCGCCTGGTTAACCATGCTCAACCCCCACAAACCTTCGCGGTTGACATTGCTCAGATAGCGCACATCGTACATCTGACCGCCGCCCGCGGAGTTCTGTAAAATAGCGTAAGAAAGCAGCGAGCAGGCAATCTCAATCACTACGGCGCCTTCCACTGAACCAGGCATACCACCAATCATGCTTGGGCAGTCCGCTTTAATGCGTCCGCCCATATTGAGCGTATGAACTACCTTATTCAGGGTACGATAGTCGATCTTCATTTCTGAGGGGAAGAGGATCAGCCCTAAGTCAGTCTTGGGGTTGAAACCGCCGGGCGTACCGTAGGCGCCAAATTGACCATATTCCGTCGTGGCAGAAATGGAACCCCAGCCAGCCATCCCAGGACGACCCGCGCGGCGGCGAGCTTCACGGTGCATCCGTCCGAATTCACCGCCCATCAGGGTTTCCCAAGGTGTGCCAGTCAAGACCTGGTGTCCGCGGATGGAGGTCAGGGTGATGCCTTCCAGAATATCCACTTCGCGTTCGCTGGCGATACCGGTCATAACCTGCATGGCAATATCTTCGCTCACCGTAATGCCCAGCGAGCAAGCCACCTTGCATGGATAAGAATCGCCAGGTGTGCGGGATTTTAATAAGGTGCCATCCTCGCCTTCACCAAAGAACAATTTCTCGGGGGCGTATTTTAATGCCGCATCCAATTCTTCCTGGTCAACTTTCACAATGCGCTCAGTATCTTCGCACCAATAACCCAATTCGAGAGCTGCCTGATACCCCGCTGCATAAAAGCGATCAGCCAGATCAAAGTCATAATTGACCGGGTTTTCTGGATCGCATGCTTTTTCAAGATGGTGGTCCTGTAAGATGCGGCGGGCTGTTTTATTAATCTTCTTGATATCCCAGTCTTTAGACGAACAATATTCACCGTTGTGAACTCGTTCCAAAATTTCATAAATATCGGGTTTATTTTTCATCTTCTGCTCCTGAATAGATGCAAAATTGGTATTGGATACCTGACCTGACTGATCCACTAACACTAAGACAGAATACGATAAGAGGCTGCATGCCGCCAAAATGTAACGTTAATCCACCCCTCAGATGAAATCAGGGGGCACAGGTTTTCAATCCGTTGTACACGCGAGGGAAGCACTTCATCACCACAAAAACAAACCATTACACCGAATTTCTGACGCATCCTGTCACCTATAAGATGCTACCAATAACTTCCAGCGGGCGTTTTGTGATTGTTGAATTGGATTACCGTTATCTGATGTTTATTCTAATTCAAACGAAAAAATATTCAATACAATTGTTTGACAACTCATCTGAACCGGCTTCCTATGTGATAATTGTCACATGACTATCATCTTAAGATCATTGGGGCAAATTTCTTGTTTTTATTGAGTTAAGCACATGCAATTTTGCCCTTGCGCACCGTAGATATAGCGATCCGCCAATACTCAAACCCATAAATGCCGGGGAAAGTCATTTTGAACCGGCGAAATAATAACTGATCTCGCCGGTTCGCTCAATCCTTTTTTAGTACGACCCGTCACCGAAATCCATCGAATCCATGAAGACAGATTTGAATTGGGGATGACTGGTCAGCTCAACATAGTTCATTTGACTGGCAAATTTTTCAGCCACACGGCGCAGTTTATTCGAAACCAGCATCTGGCGGGCGCCAGCTCCGGCAGCGTTACCCACCTGTGAAAATCTTTCCATCGGCAGGTTCGGGAACATCCCGATTCTGACGGCGCTGCGCAGGTCCATATAGGTCCCAAACGCACCCGCCACAATGAACTGGTTGATTTGCGAGGCGTCAATTCCAGCCTCCAGCAGCAGAATTTCGATGCCGCTGCGGATTGCCGCCTTGGCAAGCTGAATTTCCTGAATATCCTGGCGCGTAATGGTCAGCTCGCGTCCCGTCCCCGTCTGATCAGCCGGAGCCAGCACAAATTCCCGGGTGCGTCCATCTCCCTGAACGTGCGGCGCCGTGGGAGACAGTTTTCCCCGATGGTCAATCGCGCCCACCCTGACCATCTCTGCGATTGCATCCAAAATGCCAGATCCGCAAATTCCCACTGGAGGCTGCCCGCCCACAGTGAACAGGTGAATCGTGCTGCCATCGATCTGCACCCGTTCGATGGCGCCGGAAGCTGCACGCATTCCTTCATGAATGTGCGCGCCCTCGAACGCCGGTCCAGACGCGCAGGAGCAGCACAATATGCGTCCACCTGAGACCAGCGATATTTCGGTGTTGGTGCCTACATCCACAGCAATGGTATTGGTCTTAGCCTGATATGCTTCGGTCGCCAGCATCATCGAAACATGGTCCGCGCCCACGTAACCGGCGATGTTTGGCGGCAAATACACATTTACACCCGCGTTAACGTGCAAGCCCAGAATCCCGGAAGGAATTTCGATGGATTCATTCACCGCGGCAACAAATGGCATCAATCCCAATTGTTGGACGGGCAGTCCTGCAAAAAGATGATGAATGGCGGTATTGCCAACGACCACCGCATCCACAATCTCCACCGGCAGCCTGTCAATTTGTTCACACAGGTCGTGGATCAGACTGTTCAAGGTTTCGATCAGCCGTTTTTGAAGCGTTTCACGCCCCGTGGCGTGCTCCATGCAGTAGAAGATGCGGCTGACGACATCCTCGCCGTATTGGATCTGCGGATTCATCGCGCTCATCTGCGCCAGGGTTTCGCCGTTTTCCAGATTCATCAGATAAGCAGCTACTTTGGTTGTTCCAATATCCACTGCCAGTCCGAGCGCGCTGCGGTCGGGTGGTAAAACACCGATCACATCTGATCCGCGGATGACCGCCCGAAATTTCCATTGATGGGCACGGATATCGTCGGATACGCTGCGCAGAACGCCGTTGCGAATTCTTGGGCGCTCAACGCCAAGCGACTCGATATAATCGCGCAGTCGACGGCTGTCTGAGCGTAGATCATCCAATTCCGGCTCCTTCAATGTCACGTCGACCACCCGAACCAGATAATCGACGGCAGCCGGTTTTCCTTTACTCTCCAGTTGCAAACGCTGCGGCGTGGTTAACGAATCGGGAGGGATATGCACCTTGCAGGCAGCCTGTACCTTTGCCTGACATGCCAACCGCATCCCTTTTCCCAATTCAGATTCCGAGAAAACCGATTTCTCCACTTCGGTCACCGCAGACAACTTCCCACGGATGACCTGGACACGGCAGCGTTCGCAGGTGCCCATGCCCCCACAGACGGCTACCAGCTCAATACCCGCCGCCTGAGCCGCTTCCAAAAGCGTTTCGCCAGAATGAATCTCCACCCGCTTTCCGATGGGCTCGAAATCTACGCGCAGTGTTTGATCGGTCATATTCTCCTAGTTTCCAACATGCAAAGCTTCCACAGTATGTTCCCGTCGAATGCAGTTGTCTCCAGCTTTGAGCTTTTCATGCTCCGAGCGGTAGGTGCACCGGTCGCGCATTCCGCAAAATGCGCACTCGTTTCCCCGGCGTACCAATTCCTTGCCAATGCCCACCACAAAAGAAAGGGATTTCACGGGCACCATTTGCATACTGGGGTGAAGCTCCACCGCGGTATTGATGTCTTTCAGGATGGCGAAGAGTTCAGGCTGTCCTTCCGCCACGGTCCAGGCTGGCAGCCCCGGACTGAAACGGTAGGAGATGTTTTTTCCAGCCGATTTCGCTTCAGCTTCCAACCAGGCATAAAACTGATCGGTTACCTGCCCAACGGCAACGATGCCGGCAGAATCGACCGCGTATCCTTCCAAATGCTTGCTGTTCGCCATCAATTC
>JBDKTF010000285.1:0-5554 GCA_039680295.1 Anaerolineaceae bacterium | reverse complement strand
TCAGTCTTGAGGGATACTCCGTTTTGAGGATTGACAGGATGATTTTTATCTGCCATACTAATACCGTTGTTGAGTAACCCCCTCAATACGCTATCCTAACGAAGAGGAGGTGGTGTCTAAAATGTCTGGTAGTAGCTGTTTTAAACCCGGCGCTGCGGCACCCCTCCTCGGTAATCGATAAGGGTGCCGCAGCCAAAATTGAAAACCGCCCGGAAACGGGCGGTTTTCGCATTCTTATTTTCGGAAGCCCCAGCGCCAGACGAGCAGATACACCCCCAGTAAAATCAATCCAAGCGAGCCGGTATTGCCGATAAAGTGCAGGGCATTATTGGGGTTGCCCCCGATGTACAATCCCCAGCCGGTGACTGCTAGAATCCCGCCGGGGATAAGCGGCCACCACAGGAATTTGGATACCACCATCCGCGAACCCAGGGTGATGAGCGCCCAGCCAACAGCAAAACACACCAGCATGGTGCCGGTCTGCGTGAGACCATTGCCCGCGGCTGGATTACTCCAGGCGAAGTAGATGCCGGGTCCAATGCCGAAAAGGACTCCACCGGTGATGATCAACCCGAGCAGACGGGTACCCACACCCCAGGTGAGAAAGATGAGCGCCGTGGCGGTGGTGAGGTAAAAGACGAAATCCACCAGACGGAGTGGGGTATAAAGGAAAATGATGGCAAGCGCAGCAATCACGGTTCCGGGGATGGTTGCCCACCAGGCAATGCGCAGATCGCGCAGCCAGGTGATGAGCGTGATGGCGAACCAACCCAACGCAAATCCTGCCAACACTGCGCCAATCTGATGCGGAATTTCTTCAGAGATGGGAGCGGTGAACGCCAGCGCGGCGCCTGCGCCCAATCCGGTGAGCAGTGAGCCGGGGATGATCAGCCCGGGGCGGCGGGTAAGCACTCCGGCGGCGAGCATCAGCGCGCCAAACGCCGGGAGGATCAACAGGCTTAACCAACCGGTATGCAGGAACTGATCCGCGAAAATAATCAATCCAATCAAAATGACAGCCACACCGGGGACCCACCAGATTCGACGGTCAGAAAGAGGTTGGTTTTGTGGGTTTTGAGGGGCGTCCATGAATCATTAAACCTCCAGGATTAAGGTGACTTTTGCAGTATAACCGTTTCGTATGGGGGCGCGATGTGCCGCTGGTCACCGATTGCGTCACACCTGCAATATGCCGGGTCATATTAGATCAGACCCATGTCGCGGGCTTTCAGCACCGCCTGGGCGCGATCCTGCACTTCCAGCTTGCGCAAAATACTGGTGACGTGGTTTTTTACCGTGCCTTCCGCCACCACCAGCATCCCGGCGATTTCACGGTTGCTGGCGCCGGTGGCAACCAGCCGCAGCACCTCCATCTCGCGATCCGAAAGCGGATCCACCAATGGATCGTAACGGCGCGGTGTTTGACTGGCAAGACGTGAGAATTCTGCCACCACGCGGGATGCGATGGACGGCTGGAGGAAGGATTCTCCGCGGGCAGCGGCTTGAATGGCTTCGAACAGCTTGTTGGAGCTGACATCTTTCAGCAGGTAACCCACCGCTCCAGCGCGCAGACCTTCAAAAATATCTTCGTCATCATCAAAGGTGGTCAACACGATTACCTTGCATTCAGGCAGCGTATTGTGCATGCGGCGGGTGGCTTGAACGCCGTCGAGCACGGGCATGCGCAAATCCATCAACACCACATTCGGGCGTAAATTCGCAGCCATGCGCAGGGCTTCTTCGCCATTGCCGGCTTCGCCCACCACTTCAAATTCGGGTTGGACGGAAAGCAGGGTGTTCAGCCCTTCTCGAAACAAAGCCTGATCATCAACCAGCAGAACACGGATGGGGGTCATACCGGCAGCTCCAATTCCAGAGAAAATCCGCTCCCGGGGGCGGTCTGGATGTTGATTTCACCATCCAGCAGATGAGCGCGTTCGCGCATGCCCAACAAACCAAAACCGCCGCTGGGATCATCGCTGCCCACGCCGTCATCCTCCAGCACCAGACGTACTCTGGCGTTGTCGCGATAATCGAGACAGAGGCGCACGGAATCAGCCTGCGAATGTTTGCGGGTATTGTTCAAACCTTCCTGAGCGGTGCGGTAAAGGGTCAATTCCACTTGCGGCGAAAGCGCGGCGGGCGTGCCCAGCACCTCCAGGTGGGTGGAGATGCCCGTGCTTTCACATTCTGCCAGCAGGTCGTGCAATCGTTCGGGCAGGGGGCGGTCATCATTGGGTTGGTCGCGCAGGGCGGATACTGAACGGCGCACATCGATCAGCGCATCCTGGCTGAGAGCGCGGGCTTTATCCAATGCGTCGGTGGCGCGCGGGTCGGCGTCTGGCATCAGCGCCTGCGCCGCCTGAATTTGCATGTGAATGGCAGTGAGATAATGTCCCAGCCCGTCGTGGATTTCGCGCGCCATGCGGTTGCGTTCTTTGGCGATGGCGAGGTCTTCCACCTGGGCGGCATATTCGCGCAGGCGCGCATTGGCGGTGGTCAGCTCATCCGCCAGACGCTGAATCTCGTGGTGTGCTTTTTCTTCATCGACTGTAATCTGGGTGAAGACCATGACAAAGACCAGCCCGGCGATAAAGGTTGCCAGAACGCTGATCAACTCATCATGCCAGCCCTGTGAGGCGGCAACGGAGACCAGATAGGCGGTGGTGATGGCAAAGCTCACGCCGAGCGCCTGCTTCCGGTTGAGCAGAATAACGGCATGCCCGGCGAGGGGAAGCATGAGCAGCCCGTTGAAGCCGCCGCCGTGTCCCAGATAACAAATCAGCCCACCGAGGGGAATCTGAATGAGAAAATAAAGGAAGATGTCGCGCAGATCGGCGGAATGGGAACAGATGGTAAAGCCGTAAATGCCGACCAGAATATACACGGTTCCGGCGACCAGCAGCAGCACCAGATTCAATGCACTGATATTCTCGTCGAGACCGGAGAACAACGCGAGATACGAGGTGGCAACCACGGCGGCAAACGCCAGGTCACCGCCAGCGCTGCCGTGACGATCCGGAGAGGAAGGAGAATTGGAAGAGGTGAATTGCATCGAATGTGATTATAACCCATGCGATCTTAAACGACAGCGTCCCTTCTCCGTATGGAAAAGGGACGCTGATGGGTGCGTTGCTAAACTGGATTACCAGCTGCGGCGGTTGTTGCCACCACCGTAACCGCCACCGCGGTTGCCGGAATCGCGGCGAGGACCACCAGTGCGGGGACCGCCAGCTTCGCGCGGGCGAGCCTCATTGACGGTCAGCGCGCGACCCTGAAGATCCTTGCCATTCAGACCAGCAATGGCAGCCTGACCTTCAGCGGCGTTTGCCATCTCGACGAAGCCGAAGCCGCGAGACTTGCCGGTGAACTGATCCTTGATGATCGCAACAGAAGTGACCTGTCCAAATGCAGCGAACGCTTGCTGCAAATCTTCTTCCGTGGCGCGGAAGGAAAGATTACCAACGTAGATATTCATTTGATCTCCTAAACAAAAACACATAACAAGCGGACATGGGAAGCTTTAGCTTCCCCCAAGCCCCAGACGTTATCGAACGTACCGGAGCCCTCCATGGAACGATCTCCAGGAGTCGGAAAGATACAGGACATCGACAGGTCATTATTCTGGTCAGCCGCAGGTGAGCGGCAGGGTCACCCCCTATGCGTTCCGAGAAACATGATCACAAGTCGGTTCGCAATGATTATACAACAAAATGATGAAATTGTGCGATGAATATTGATAGATTAATACCAGACTTTTACGGGGTTATCGCATGTTGCTTTCATTAAGAACGACACTATGCCACCCTGTCTTGTCAGAAATGGGAGTTTCAAGTATAGTCATGAACATACCTGCCGGTGGATTCAATCATTCACCGGGAGCAAATCTTTTGCTGCTGTTTCCATCCATGGATTCAAATCATGTCTGAACAGTCTTCTACCCCCGCTCCAAACCGATTCGAACGAATTCTCGACCGTCCTCTGCCGCGTTTGAACGCGGAAACGGTCATTTTCTGCGTCATTCTGCTGCTTGCCATTTTCAGCCGTTTTTACCTGTTGGGCGACCGCGTGATGAGCCATGATGAAATCAATCATGTGGTGCCTGCCTGGAATTTTTATGAGGGACGCGGCTATACCCATGACCCCATGACGCACGGTCCGCTGCAGTTTCACCTGATGGCGCTCTCGTACTCGCTGTTTGGCGACACCGATGCGGCTTCGCGTGTGCCCGATGCGGTTTTCAGCGTGTTGACCGTGTTGTTTGTAATGCTTGCGTACCGGCGTTACCTGGGGCGGACGGGGGCGTTGGTGGCAGGAGCGTTGTTCCTGATTTCTCCGCTGATGCTTTTTTATGGACGCTATACCCGCAACGAGGTCTACGGCGCCTTCTTCGCGGTGGCGATGCTGTATCTGACGCTGCGCTACCTTGAGGAGGGGCAAAATCGTCACCTGCTGTGGATGGCAGCCGTGACAGTGTTGAGCATCACAGATAAAGCCACGGGATATATCTTTACTGCCGAATTGATGATCTTTCTGGCGGTGGTCTTCATGTGGCGGATTTCAAGGCGGCGCTGGGTAAAACCCGGTTTGATCACCCCGTTTGTGATTCTATTGGTGGCGGCATTGGGACTGGTTCTCGGCGGCGTGCTGGTGCACAGCTCATTGTCTGCCGTGGCTGCTGCGGGCACGACCACCATCAGCGCGGCGGAGGCGCCCACCGTGGAGGTTCCCGCTGCACAACCCAACGCGTGGATGGCTTATCTGCTGGTGGGGCTTGGATTGGCGGCTCTGGCAGGTGCGGCGGTTTGCTTTGTGCGCGGATTGACGTGGCGGGTGATCACCCGCGAGCGATCTTTTGACCTGATCATGCTGCTGGGCACATTGATTCTGCCGCTGCTGGCGTCGTTTGTCATTCGTTTCATGGGCTGGAACCCGCTGGATTATAGCGGGGTCAATCTGATGCGTTCGCTGGCGGTTCTCGGGGTGCTGGCGATTGGGGCGGGTGCCCTGGGCATGGTCTGGAAGCCGCGCGTCTGGCTCTATTCGGCGGGAATTTTCTACGCGATTTTCTTTATTCTCTATACCTCGTTGTTTACCAACAGCGGCGGCGTTTTAAGCGGGCTGTTGGGTCAGTTGGGTTACTGGTTGGAACAGCAGGGCGTGGCGCGCGGGGGGCAGCCGTGGTACGTTTATGTGTTCGTGGAGCTGCCGATGTACGAATATCTGGCAGTGATTGGCACGCTGCTGACTGCGATCTGGGGATTGGTGACGGCGCTGCGCAATCGTCCAACGAAGGCGGAAGAAGCCGGAGCGGTTCTTTCGGAAGCTGCCGTAGAAGAAGAAATCGATGCTCAACTATCGGAAGCTGAGATTGATAAAGAAAGCGGGCTCCCACTGCCAGAAGCGGAGGTGGCGGCAGAACAGACGATCCAGCGACCGCCGGTGTTGGGACTGCTGCTTTACTGGTCTGCGATCTCACTGGTGGCGTTTACCCTGGCAGGGGAGAAGATGGGCTGGCTGACGGTGCATATCATTGTCGGGATGCTGCTCGCTG
>JBDKTF010000453.1:0-9729 GCA_039680295.1 Anaerolineaceae bacterium | reverse complement strand
GCTCCCGAGACCACGATCGGAAGCGCCCCCGCCAATCCGTCGAACAGCACCAGCGCCAGTTTTACCTTCAGTAGCAATGAAGCAAACAGCACGTTCCAATGCAGGCTGGATGCGGGTGCATGGACAGATTGTTCAGGCTCGCAGAGTTACTCCAATCTGGCAGACGGCAGCCATACGTTCTATGTTCGGGCGGTCGACGCAGTGGGAAACGTGGATCCATCGCCTGCCACGCATGACTGGACGGTAGCCGTACCGCCCGATACGACGATTCTGACGCAGCCGTCTGCCCCGATTAACGGTTCCAGCGCCACGTTCACATTCAGCAGCAGCGAGGCGAACAGCACATTCGAATGCCGTCTGGACAGCGGCGAATGGACGCCCAACTGCGTTAGCCCGAAGGAATACACCTCCCTTTCAGGCGGTATGCATACGTTCGACGTGCGGGCGATTGATCCGGCGGGGAACGTGGACCCGGAACCTGCCAGCGCCACCTGGTTCGTCGGGTTCCTGATCTACCTGCCGTTCATCATCAAATAAAGCAGCCATCAGACGTGGAAAAGTGCCTCCCCGAAACGGAGGCACTTTTTTGATTCAATCGAAATTAAAGGTCGTTTTCTCACAGCGGCAGGCGCTGTTTTGGATATTGTCTTTCATTCGGCAAAGTGGAATAATGATATATACAAAAACACGGCGAACACCATCGTAGAGACCCGGCTCGAATTCAAGTTTTATTCAGGAGAGGGAATCATGAAACAAACGATTGGACAATCCATGCGCAGCCTAACCTACTGGCTGGTTATGATCAGCGCACTCATCGCCGTCATTTTCAGTCTGGCGCTTCCCACCCTGGCTTCCGCAGAAAGCCCGACGGGTGAATCGTACATCATCGTATTCAAAGACACGGTCGATCCCAATGGGGCGGCGCCTGGTCTGGCGAAAGCTTACGGTTTGCAGGCGGGTTTTATCTACCAACATGCGCTGAAAGGCATGTCGGCGGTGATCCCAGCCGGGCGGTTGGAAGCCCTGAAGCACGATCCGCGGGTGGCGTATGTGGCGGAAGACCTGCTGCGCAGCATCAGCGCGCAGGAGACGCCCACCGGCATCCGGCGCATCTTTGCTGATTCCAACCCGGCAATCGATATCGATGGCAGCGACGACTATCGGGTGGATGTGGACGTAGCGGTGATCGACACCGGGGTGGACTTCCAACATCCAGACCTGAACGTGGTCGGCGGCGTGAATTGTTACAACTGGTGGCCGTACACCGCTTCCTGCAAGGCGGGCGGGGATGACGATCATTACCACGGCACGCATGTGGCAGGCACCATTGGCGCGTTGGATAACGGCATTGGCGTGGTCGGCGTGGCGCCGGGGGCGCGCATCTGGGCGGTCAAAGTGCTGAACTCATCGGGCAGCGGTTACAGCTCGCAGATCATCGCGGGCATTGATTGGGTGGCTGCCAACGCTGCGACCATTGAGGTGGCGAATATGAGTCTGGGCGGCAGCGGATTCAGCCAGGCGGAGTACGATGCCATTCAGGGCGCGGTCAATGCCGGGGTGGCTTTTGCGGTCGCGGCTGGCAATGACGCCGCCGATGCGCGTAATTACAGCCCGGGGGGATTCGATAATGTGCTGTCGGTCAGTGCGCTGGCAGATTTCGACGGTTTGCCCGGCGGTTTGGGTTCCCCAACCTGCCGTACCGACCAGGACGATACGCTGGCGGATTTCAGCAACTGGGGTCCCGCAATTGATGTTGCCGCACCGGGAGTATGCATCCTGTCCACCTATCCGATCGAGCAGGGTTCATACGGCACGATCAGCGGCACGTCGATGGCAAGCCCGCATGCCGCGGGCGCTCTGGCGCTGCTGGCAAGCGTCAATAATCCGTCGAACGCCGCGGATGTGTACAACCTGTATGCACAGGTGAGGAACGCCGGTAATTACAACTGGACGGATGACTCGGGCGATGGGATTCAGGAACCGCTGCTGGACGTGAGCACCTTCGTCCCGGCGCTGATCCCCGGTTCGGAAGGCGGTCCAAACCAGCCGCCCACCGCCGGGTTTACCTATACCACCTCCGGACTGACAGCGACGTTCACCGATACCAGCACGGATTCTGACGGCACGATCGTCTCCTGGGGCTGGGACTTTGGCGACGGCGGCAGCTCAACGGCGCAAAATCCAACGCATACCTACGCGGCTGCCGGAACCTATACGGTCGGTCTGACGGTGACCGATAACGACGGCGCAACCGGAATTACCAGCCAGAACGTGACGGTGACCGCTCCTCCGGCGGTACCTGCTGCGCCGACCAACCTGACGGCTACGGCGGTTTCCAAGAGCCAGATTAATCTCACCTGGACAGACAATGCCTCCAACGAAACTGGTTTCTATATCGAGCGCTGCAAGGGTTCCACCTGCACCAACTTTGTGCGCATCGCCACGGTGGGCGCGAATGTGACCAGCTTCAACAACACAGGATTGAGCAAAGGCACCGCCTACCGCTACCGCGTTCAGGCGTACAATGCGGGCGGCACATCCGCCTATTCGAACATTGCCGCGGCAACGACGCTCAGGCGCTGATGCGCTCTGCTTCGGGCTGATTTCTGATCAGATATGGGATGGTTCAAAGAGGGGCGGACACACAGGTCCGCCCCCTGTAAGGTGGGGACGACAGCGGCGATAGCCAGGCTCCCCCCTGCCAAAGCAATCCGTCCGTGCCTTACACAGCACGGACGGTTTATATCCCGATTGGGGACCGACGAATATCACCGCACCCGTCTGGCGACGGGGTGATCTTCATTCAACTCCAATAGATCCCAGAGATTCCCATACAAATCTTCAAAAACCGCCACCATCCCATACTCGGCTTTTTTAGGTTCCCGAACAAATTTGATTCCTTTTGCGACCATATCATTGTAATCTCGCCAGAAATCGTCTGTATTCAGGAATAAAAAGACCCTGCCGCCGGTTTGATTCCCAATAAAGGGTTCCTGTTCGGGCTTGGACGCCCGGGCAAGCAGCAGCGTGACGCCGGTGGAACCGGGCGGGGCGACGACCACCCAACGCTTGTCCTGCTCCGGCTGGTAGGTGTCTTCGATCAGTGTAAAGTTCAGCTTGTTGATGTAAAAATCAAGCGCCTCGTCATAATCTCTGACAACAAGCGCAATGTGAACGATGGATTGTTTCATGACAGATCCTTTCGAAACCCTCTGCTGGTATGAAGCGATTCCGCTGAAGCATTCTCTTGCCCGACGTCGTCATTATATAGCGTAAAGTCCATTCAAGGGAAAGCGATTCTCGAAAAGCGGGTCGCTGCCAGATTCAGCATGAGCGATGTGCAGATTCAATTTATTGTTTGCGGTTTTGCTCTGGGACCGTAGCGGCGATGCTTTCGCTCACATTTAAACGTGAGTCATCACGATGATTGTGACACAGATTTATCAAAGTGCCTTCCACAACCATGTGGAAGGCACTGAATGATTTATCTATCTAAGTTCTGTTGATGGCGCGCATGGAGGGCGCACCATCCTCTTGACCAGTTTCAATCTTCTTCTGGACTTTCTCCGGAATGCTCGCTGGTGTCGTGGCTTTCGGTGTCACTGGAACCGCTATTCGAGTCATGGCTGGAGCTTTCAGATGGGTCAGTGGATTCGTCTGTATAGCCGCTGTGGTCATCATTGGAGTCTTCCATGGTACTGCTGCCATCTTCATTGTTTTCATCTTCGTCAATCGAGGAGTCGTCTTCTGTCTTGCTGAACAGGACAACGCCATTCTGATCGGTGATGGTATAGGCTTCCAATTTGACATGACTGCCGAGATCATCCAATTTTCCAGTGATGGTAACAAGCTGCCCCGTTGAAAGCGCGATCTTTGAAAGACTGCCGTCCACCTCGACCAGGACCTGACCGGTGCCATCATTGATTAGAATTTTTTCTTCGAAAAGCTGGGTGATGATACCGGAGATCGAGACGACCTGACCTTCATATTGAGACGGATCACTCAAAATTTGGGCAATGGTTACAACGGGTGCAGGAACGGATGGAGCCGCAGGCGTTTCTGTCACTTCGGGTGTTTCACTGGCGCTGGAAGAAGGGACTTCCGTTGCCAGGGTCGTTTCAACCTGAACAGCCTGATTCGCCGTATTGGGCACTTCTTTCTGAACTGAAATTGAAGCGGATGAGGATTTATCGGTTACCAGGGCACCCTGTGGGGCTGCCAGCGCCGGGGAGAATTTTCCCATCACAGTGGTTCCAACAAATAACAGGCTGGCACTGGTTATAATCGAAACAACGACAAGGGCAAAGGTTCGCTTTAACATGTTCGTAAACTCCTTTCAAGGTTGTTTTTGTACATAAGCCCAGTATAAAAACTCATCCTGAAAGTGAACTGTAATTTTGCTGAATATTTGCTGAATAGAATCAGGGCTCAATCGCAGGTTGATCCATTTGCGAAAATAACAATCGGAAGCAAGTACCCTTTCCCAATTCGCTCTCGACCTGAATTTCTCCTTTGTGGGCGCGTACAATTGCGGCGACAATGGCTAATCCGAGCCCGGTTCCGGGTACCTGCCGATTTCGTGATTCATCACTGCGATAAAACCGTTCGAAGATCTTCGGGAATTCATCCGGCGCGATGCCAGAACCCTGATCTGAAATGACAAAGCAGCATCTGTCATTGCGGACTTCAAGGCTCAACGTAATCTTCTTACCGACCGGGGTGTGGGCGATCGCATTTTCGACAAGATTGTTCAATGCTCTGCGCAGCATTTCACGGTCAGCCCAAATCGGCGGATTGTCAGCAGTCGTCCAGAGCAATTCCAATTGCTGACCCTGCGTCAATATCTTTGAACGTTCATAAACTTCTTCCAGAAGCGGAAACGGATGAATAATCTCGGGATGCAGTTGGTTCGCCGCACCTTCTCCGGGTTGATCGAGACGCGCCAGCAAGAGCAGATTTTCGACCAGTACGGTCATCGAATCGGCTTCCTTATGCAGAATGGTCTGGATTTCAGCGCAGCGGGTATGATCATTCTGGTTGGAAGCTTTCTCCAATAATTCAACACTGTTTCGAAACACCGAAAGAGGAGAGCGCAGTTCGTGCGAAGCGTCTGCTGCGAAACGACGCATGTTATCTGCCTGCATCACCTGTTGTTTCATGTCTTCAGAAATCCGGTCGAGCATCTGGTTGTAGGTGATCGCCAGTTGACCCAGCTCTTGAACCCCCGGAATCTCAGCACGCGTATCCAGATTCCCCTGCCGCACCTTTTCGGCGGATTGGATCAGGCTTTTAAGCGGTCTGGTGATGATCCCTGAAAGGTGGATTGCCAGTAGAACTGCCAGTCCGGATGCAATCGCAGTAATCAAAATCAACCAACGGCGTAATGCAGCAAGCTGATCAATGATTTCAGACATTGGCAGACTGGCTTCCACACTGCCCAGTAATTTCCCGGTTGGATCTGAAATGGCGGCGAGGTATACCATGCGTGCATCAGATCCACTATGGATGATCTGCATCATGCTCGTCTTTGAATTTCGAACCGATTGATGAGCCGCGTTGTCCATCCACGGACCCGTGCCCAATGAAGGTGGAACCGGGTTCCCGGCGGCATTCTGGATAAACATGTCTGCACCCAATACGCGCAGACGCTCGCCCAGGTTAACCGCCAGAACGGTAAGATCGGCGTCGCCGGAGTATTGCTTGACCCCGCTTTGGACAAAGTCAATCAAACGGTTTTGAGATTCGTTGACCAGGTAAGATTGCTGCAGCCGATACACAACCAGACCAACCATGACAAGCAGTGGAATCATTCCGCCAATGAATAATAGAATAATGAAACCCCGAAAGGAATAACGTGGTTTCATTCTTGAACCTCGCGCAGAACGTAACCGGCTCCCCGGATGGTCTGAATCAATTGGGGCTGACCCATTTTCTGACGTAACGAGCGGATATACTGCTCGACAATATTGGCATCTCCCAGAAAATCATATCCCCATATTTCTTCAAGGATTTGCTCTTTCGATAAAACCTGATGAGGGTGGCGCATCAGATAAGTGAGCAGCTTAAACTCTGTGCTGGTTAATTCCATCGAACGCCGACCCCGGAAAACCAGGTGGGTTTCAGGGTCAAGGCTGAGATTCTGAAATGAAAGTGAATTATCCTCTGCCTGTAAACGGCGCAGGCGGGCATGAATCCGGGCGACAAGCTCATCAATGTGAAATGGTTTTACAACGTAATCATCCGCCCCCGATTCCAACCCAAGAACGCGGTCTTCAACGGCATCCCGCGCGGTGATGATAATGATCGGGACGTCTGACCGGGCTCGGATCATGCGGCAGAGCTTGATACCGTCCATTCCGGGCAAATTCAAGTCGAGGATGACCAGGTCGTGATTTTGTTCTTCAAAGTATTGCAAGCCGAGCAAACCGTCGCTGGCAGTTGTGACATTAAAGTGCTCATACCGTAAGCCCAAGGATACCAGCGTGACGATGGCGGCATCATCTTCAACCAACAGAATATTCAATCCAGAATTGTCTTTCATCGTAGCCTCTCCGAATGAGAACGATGAGATTCATGAGATTTATCACCAGAAGACAGGTTGATTATAGCATTAAGGATAATTTATACCAGATTCGGCATTTATGCGATTGGTCTGGGCGAAACAAAAGCGCTGCCCTCTTGACAGCCGCGTCAAATGGAAATAAGATATGTCTTGTATACAAGATATATCTTGCAAGGAGTTGCACCATGGCGAAACCACCCAAAGGGAAACGGTTCTACGGCTCTATCACGGTCAGCGACCGCGGACAGATTGTCATTCCGGCGGAAGCCCGCCGCGATTTCAAAATCGAGGTTGGAGACAAGCTGCTTGTTCTGGGCGACCTCAAACAGGGATTGGCGCTGATCAAAGCCTCCACCCTGCTTGAAAAAAACCCCCATTTTTTTGCGATGCTCGAAGCAAGCGTTGAACCTTCAAACGAAGAGAATCAAGAGGATGAATGATCGAGGTTCTATCCGTCAGAAATTTATACAAAACCTATGAGAAATTCCAATTAAAGGATGTTTCCTTTTCCATGGAACCCGGCAAAATCATGGGCTATATTGGCAGAAACGGCGCCGGGAAAACCACCACCATGAAATCCATGCTCAATCTGGTCCACCCCGACAGCGGGTCGATCCAGTTCTTTGGCATGGAAATGAAAGAGCACGAATTTGAAATCAAGCAGCGCATTTCCTTCATTTTTGGCGCGGTGAATTATTATCCGCAAAAGAAATTGAAAACCATCACGGACGTTTATCGAAGGTTTTATAAAACCTGGGATGAGAGCGTTTATCAATCCTATCTTTCACGCTTTGAGCTGGATGCGGAGAAAAAGATCAACCAGCTTTCTCAGGGCATGAGCATCAAATATGCCCTGGCGCTGGCATTATCGCATCACGCTGAACTGCTGATTCTGGATGAACCCACCAGCGGGTTGGACCCGGTTTCCCGTGATGAACTGCTCAATATTTTTGAAGACATCGTGGATCAGGAAGGCGCCAGCATTCTCTTTTCCACGCACATCACAACGGATCTGGACAAATGTGCGGATGAGATCACCTACATCAAAAACGGCGAAATCATCGCCAGTCAGGAGAAAAAATCCTTTTTGGACTCTTATCGACTGGTTGAAGGATCATCAGGACAATTATCCGAAGCGCAAAACAAGGAAATCATCGGGCTTCACGAGCGAAACGGCGTGTTTTCGGGGCTGCTGCGCAAAGAGGATGTGAACGATTTTCAGAACTTTAACCTGAACCCGGCTGATCTGGAATCGATCATGATTCACATTGAAAGAAAATAAGCCATGAAGAACTTACTTTATAAAGAAATGAAGTTGTCGGTTCACCCGACATGCTATATTTTTTTGATCCTGGCGGTCATGCTGTTGATTCCCAATTACCCGTACTATGTGGCGTTCTTTTATCAAACGCTGGGCATCTTTTTTATCTTTATGAACGGAAATGCGACCAACGACATCTTCTTCACCACGCTGCTGCCGATTCGAAAAAAGGATGCGGTAAAAGCCCGCTTTGTCACGGTTCTCCTGTTCGAGATTCTGCAAATCGTGCTATCGATTCCGTTCGCCATTCTGCGCTACGACATTCTTCCAGCGGAAAACCTTGCCGGGATGGAGGCGAATGCCGCCCTCTTTGGGCTGGTGTTGGTGATGTTCGGGATTTTCAACGTCACATTTTTGCCCATGTTTTATAAAACCGCTTTCAAGACAGGCGTTCCCTACCTGGTTGCATGCACCGCCATGCTGGTATTTGTCGGTTTTGCCGAAGCTGTCATTCATTTAATTCCAGCCTGGGCAAAGGTGCTGGATACCACGAACGCGGTTTATTTTCCACAGCAATCTCTGGTCCTGCTTTTTGGTGTTTTGATTTTTGCGCTGCTAACGGCAGCCGCCTACACGGGGTCTGTGAAGCGTTTTGAAAAACTGGATCTGTGACCCAGATAGGATTTATGTGAAAAACGTCCTTCACTCAAACGGGTGGAGGACGTTTGCTAATATATTCTCAAGACATTTTTTGCGCATGCCAATTCGTACGAACGGGTCGCATATTCAGCTTTCGGCAAATTCTTTCCATGAGACCATTTATCCATCTCATCAGTAAACATGACCTTTTGGTCATAGTTGCGGCAGTTCAACCGTCTGATCTTCTGTTCGAGTAACAGCAAGACTGTCCTCTGGCAATTTCTTCCACATCCGATCGGTTACGATCACAACAATCGTCAGCACGATGAACAGGACTCTGCTGGTATTGTTGAATGAGAATTGATTTCCGAAGGTGTTCATGGCGGGGTGGAGCAGCGCCGCCGCCAGGATGCTGCCGTTCGTCCGGTTGTAAAGCCATGTCATGAGGATTGCGAAGACCAGATTCCACAAGAGACGATTTTCGAGCATCCAGGCAATCGGAACATGATTGCCAATATCATAGGGGATATGCCAGAGCGCCCAGAAGAACCATACAATCCCTGCGGAGACCAGGACCGGGTAACGAGATTGCAGGCGAGGCAGAGCAAACCCTCGCCAGCCACTTTCTTCATTGATCCCACCTGTCATGAGGAACCCGTGTACATAATCAATCAGGAGATAGATGGCGGCGCCTATAAAACCAAGGTCAGCCAGGTAGAATTCAGCCTGTCCCCCGAAGAGGCGGGTGATTCCCATCGCCAGGAACGGGATCCCGGGGAAAATCAGGAACACCACCAGATACCAGATCACCGGACCCCTCGGTTTGAGTAAGGTTGAAAACTGTTTGCGGATGCCGGGGTTCCGGGAATATGCGCTCGAAACAATCCACGCAGGGAAAAGCGCAAAGAGACAGCAGATGACGATGATCGGCGCCGTGATGTCTGAATGGTTGATTTTCCAGAAATAAAGGATCTGTACGGTTGAGGCAAAAATCCAGGTTCCCACAAACGTGAGCCAACGAGCCCGGCTGCGCGCATGTTTGGGGCGGGGCTCTACAATCCCTGAAATCAGCATAGCGGCTAATGCGGGGCTGAAAACCACTTGAGATGCCAGAATTTCTACGATTTGATTTCCGGGGAATATAAAAAGAGCAAGAAATAAACCTGGCCAGGTGATTGCGTAGGCAATGATGAAGAATGCCAGCACTTGATGACGTTTGATCCATCCGACGATATGGCTCATCTTTCACTCCTTATCAATCGGGTCA
>JBDKTF010000098.1:0-4603 GCA_039680295.1 Anaerolineaceae bacterium | reverse complement strand
AGGCGCCTTTTTCCGCCGCCTGGCGGGGTAAATCTTCCTCCTCGATTGCTTCCAGCGCCGCCACGCCTGCCGCGCACGAAAGCGGATTGCCGCCGAAAGTGGAGCCGTGCCCGCCCGGCGCCAGATTCTTCACCGCCGGACCGATCAACACCGCGCCGATGGGCACGCCGCCCGCCAGCGACTTGGCGCAGCACAGCAGATCGGGGGTCACGCCGGTGTGCTGCACCGCGAACATCTTCCCGGTGCGTCCAAAACCGGTCTGCACTTCGTCCACGATCAGCAGTGCGCCATGCTGATCGCAGATTCGGCGCGCCGCCTGCACGAACGCCGGATCCGCCGGGTACACGCCGCCTTCGCCCTGCACCACCTCCAGAATCACTCCCGCGGTCTCATCGCTGATAGCGGCTTCGAGGGCTTCGATATTGTTGTAGGGTGTGTGGGTAAAATTGGGCACCAACGGACCAAATCCGTCGCGGTATTTCTTGTTAAATGTCGCTGACAGTGCCCCCAGGGTGCGCCCGTGGAAGGCGCGCATGGTTGCCACAATTCCGGTTTTGCCGGTGGAAATGCGCGCGAATTTAATCGCCGCCTCCACTGATTCGGCGCCCGAGTTGCAGAAAAATACCCGGTCCAACCCCGGCACCAATGCGGTGATCTTTTCCATCAGCATGGCGCGCTGGTCGTTGCAGTAGGTCTCGAAGAGCGTGATCAGCTTTTGCGACTGCGCTGCCAGCGCCGCCGCCACTTTGGGGTGGGCATGCCCCAGGTTCGCCACGCCGTGCCCCGAGGTGCAGTCCAGATATTCTACGCCGTCGATATCCCACAGACGGGCGCCCTCACCGCGCACGAATACAATCGGCTGTTTGCCGTACATGCCAGAGGTATGCTGCGTCTCGATCGAAATGATTTCTTCTGCCGTCAGTGCTTTCATTGGATCACCGTGCCGTTTCCTGCCAGTGCGTTCGTGATGGGATTTTGCACACGTCCGTCGGCGATGATCACCCGGCTCACGCCGCCGTTCAACGCCTCTTCCGCGCCCAGCACCTTCTTTTTCATTCTGCCCTGCGCCAGTTCCAGCGCCGCAGGAAGCTGGTTGACCGTCATCTGGTGGATCAGCGTGCTTTCATCGGGGAAATTCTTCATTAACCCCGGCACCGCCGTAAGCAGAATCAGCGTTTCCGCTTTCAATGCCGCTGCCACCATCGCCGCGGCGCGGTCGGCATCCACATTCAGCGCTTCGCCTGCCGGGCTCACCGCCATCGGCGCCACCACCGGCACGTATCCGCCCGCCAGCAGCGTTTGCAGGAGATCCGCATTGACGTGCTCGATCTTGCCAGTGTAATCGTCGCGGATCATTTTACGCTTGCCGTTTTCCACGCTCTGAATGGCTTCCTTGCGCGCTGCCTGCAGCAGCCTGCCGTCCACACCGCTCAAGCCCAGCGCGTTCACGCCCATGCTTTGAAGCTGCTCCACCAGCAGGGTATTCACCTTGCCGTTCACCGCCATGATGAACACTTCCAGCGTCTTGCGGTCGGTATAACGCGAGGTGTACCCGGATGGCGATGTGATGAACCTGGGCGGCGTGCCCAGCGCCTCGCCCAGCGCGTTGGCTTCCGCCGAACCGCCGTGCACCAGCACCATCTTCTGTCCCTGCTGCGCCAGGCTCGCCACGTCTGCGCTGATGGCGGAAAAATCCACGCCTTCCGCGCCGCCCAATTTAACGACCAGTATCGATTCTGTCATTTTGCGCCTCCGGTTTAGATGGGATGCAGCCCGGGGAAATCCAGCCCGGCGGTCTCGTCCAGACCCAGCATCAGATTCATGCACTGCACTGCCGTTCCGGCGGCGCCCTTCATTAAATTGTCGATGGCGCACATCGAAACCAGATGTCCGGTTTCTTCGTTCAGTTCGAAACCCAGATCGGCGTAATTCGACCCCGCCAGAATTTTGGGTTCCGGAACGCGGTAAATCCCGCGCTGTTCTTTCACCAGACGGATGAACGGATTTTCGTTTGCCGCCGTGCGGTAGGCTTTCCACAGGTCTTTGTTGGTAACGCCGTGGGCAAGCTGCACATGCGCCGTCGCCAGCACCCCGCGCACCAGATCAACCGAGGTCATGGTCAGCGAGACGTTGTTCGCGCCCATCTCCTGAATTACCTCGGCGGTGTGCCGGTGCCCGAACGGTGAAAAGGTGCGGATCACCCCCGCACGCTCCGGGTGGTGCGATCCAGGGTTCCCCGCTGCGCCGCCTTCGGACGATCCCACCTTGATTTCGATGATGACCGGCGCCTCCGGGTCCAGAAGCCCGGCGTTCTTCAACGGCATCAGCGCCAGATTGCTGGCGGTGGCGTTGCACCCCACCCCGCTGACGTAGCTGGCGTGAGAGATTTCGCTGCGGTGCAGCTCCGGCAGGCCGTACACGAATTTCGGCAGCCATTCCGGCGCAGCGTGTGCGTCGCCGTACCACTTCTGGTAGGTGGCGGCATCGTGCAGACGAAAATCCGCAGAAAGGTCCACGATCTTCGCCGCCGCAGCCGCGTATTGCTCGATATGATGCTGCGCCTGTCCGTGCGGCAGCGCCAGGAAAAGCACGTCCGTCGGGTCCAACTGCGCCGGATCGGTAAATTTGAGCTGGGTGCGTTTACGCAGATTGGGGTGCGTCTGGTAGACATATTCTCCCAGATGTGAACGGGATGTCACCTGCACCACTTCCACGTCGGGATGGCTGAGCAGGATGCGCAGCGCCTCACCGCCGCCGTAACCGGATGCGCCAACAATGGATACGCGTGTCATTTTGCCTCCTAATGCGCTCTGGCAACGCCAACGGTATAGTTGACGATTTCATTCGCGACGTCGATCTTGCTGACCGGCTGAAGCGTGTGGAATTCCATGGTGTGGTTGATTTCATTGACCAGCATCCCTTTTTCAGGATGTTCAACCAGATCGACAGCCAGCACACCCCCGCCGACCGCTTTTGTGGCTTTCAGACACAGCTCTTCAATTTCCGGGGTGACCGGGCAAACTTCTCCCTCACCGCCGCGGGCGGTGTTGGTAATCCAATGTTCCGCTTTTCGGTAGATGGCAGTCAGTACGCGGTCTCCCACCACAATCGCGCGAATGTCACGCCCGGGTTTTTGAATATATTCCTGGATATAGAAGATCGAATGCTGAACCGAACCGAGGGTGGCTTTGTGTTCCACCACGGCTTCCGCTGCGTCGCGGTCATTGATTTTCGCCAACAGCCTGCCCCATGAGCCCACCACCGGTTTGAGCACCACCGGGTAACCAAACGCTTCAATAGCATCCAGGGCTGCTTCAGGGGTGAACGCCACCACATTATGCGGTTGGGGGACTCCTGCTTTTGCGAGAACGGCGCTGGTGGTCAATTTATCGCCGCAGATTTCCGCCACCGCCGCGGTGTTGACCGTGGGTACGCCGAAGGCATTCAGCACACGCAGCGCGTATAACCCGCTGTTGTAGCTGATACTGCGTTCCAGCACCGCATCAAACGCCAGCCAGGGTTCCGGTTTTTCCAGATCAAACGAGATCATGCGGTCATCCAGGCGTTCAAAGTCGATGCCGCGCTTTTCCATGGCGGCAAAAATCCATTTTTCTTCCACGCGCATGCGCGAATAAAGCACGCCTATGTGCAAACGTGGATGCATGGGTCACTCTCCCCAGTCTTCCTGCTCCATGGGCGCCAGTTCTACCGTGGCGGGATCGAGCGAGACGACCTCCAGGTCTACCCCGCAGTCGGGGCAAACGACGATTTCACCGGTTTCGGTGCCGTCAGCAAGTTCAATTTCCGCCGCGCATTCAGTACAGATAACAGTAGTAGTCATGAGATGATTCCTTCCTCTAATGGTTATTCTTATTGAATCAATTTCTTGAGTGCATTCAGTTGTTTTTCCACCGCCGCCGGGGCGGTTCCGCCCACCGCGCTGCGGCGTTCAATCGATTTCAGGGGATCGAACACGCCTGTCCAATCCACATTTCCTGCGCCGATGCCCGCCCAATCTGCCGCTGAAAGTTGGTCCAGCGCGACCCTTTTTTCGCCCGCCAGTCGAACGGCTTTCCCAGCCACTGCATGCGCTTCACGGAAGGGCATTCCCTGCGCCACCAGCGCATCCGCCAGATCGGTCGCCATCATGCTGGGATCGATCGCGGCGCGCATGCGTTCGGGGTGAACCGTCATGGTCGAGACGGCGCCCGCCAGTACAGGCAATGTCGCCAGCAGGGTATCCGCCGCCTGGAACACCGGCGCTTTGTCTTCCTGCAGGTCCTTATCATAGGTGGAAGGCAGACCCTTGAGTGTGGTCATCAGTCCCATCAGCAGCCCAACCAGCGTTCCCGCTTTGCCGCGCGCCAGTTCGAAGAGATCTGGGTTCTTTTTCTGCGGCATCAGGCTCGATCCGGTGGCGTAGGCATCTGACTGCTCGATGAAGCCAAATTCCGCGCTCGAAAAGAGAATCATATCCTCCGCCAGCCTGCTCAGATGGATACCGCATAAAGCGGCGCAAAAGAGAAACTCGGCGGCAAAATCGCGGTCTGATACCGCGTCCCTGCTGTTGGGAGCCGGTGCTTCGAAGCCCAGCGCCGCCGCC
>JBDKTF010000430.1:0-11292 GCA_039680295.1 Anaerolineaceae bacterium | reverse complement strand
GTTGCGTGATGTCTTGGGTGATCGCCATCAGCCCGTCTCTTCCGTCGAGATCGATCTTTTCGGCGGACACCAATCCCTCCAGAACCGCCCCGTCCTGCCGCTTGAGTCGGATGGGCAGCATGTGGACGATCTCGCCGCTTTGCAGGGCTTTGACGACGGCTTCCCGGTTCGCGATGTCCTCCCAGATGCCCAGCTCCTGGGTATGTTTGCCGATCATCTCCTCCCGGCTGAATCCAACCAATTCCAGCAGGCGTTCATTCACGTCCAGATATTCGCCTGTCTTCAGGTCGGAAATGGATATCGCCACCGGGCAGAGGTGAAAGATCTTTTCAAAACGTTCCTCGGCTCGAGCCAGTGCCACTTCGGCTTCATGATGATCGGTGTAATATCGGGCAATCCCCTGAACACCGATGATTTGCTGCTGGTCGTTCAGGATGGGCGTATCGACGTGCTCATACCATTCATACTCGCCGTCGTTCCGTTTCCAGCGCAGTTGCATGGGTTCTTTCAGATTCGCGCACTTCAGTCGCTTTTTAAAGATGGATAGATCGTCCGGATGAATTAAATCGTTCAGATCAGCGATGCTGACCGGCTCATCACGTTCAAAAAACGCCGAGAGATACGGCTGCCATTGTGTTTGAATTTCGAGTTTCGGTTCAGGGGTGAGCAGAACGCGGTAGAGGATATCCTGCGTTTTAAGGACCATGATCGGGACCCAACTTAAATCCGGGGTTTCCCCTTCTGAATCAGTTCTGGATGTTTTTGGGAGTTGGGTTGTCATCGCTTCTTGTCCGTGCCCTTTCTTCGTCTACCGATCTACACGCTCAAACGAATAACAATATTGTGAATATTACCACAAACACATCTTCATCCGTGATAAAGAGCTCTTGATCTCAGCAACCATCTCAACGCAGTCCTACGAGAATAAAAATGACTTGTATCTGGATCGCGCTTCGTATAGCCGTATAACCAGACGATTCCACCATGAAAGATTTTCGTTGACGGTGATTCAGTGGGCTGCCGTTGGAATGGATTTCCCCCGTTTGTATGCATTCATGCTGCGCTTCGTTTCCTCACCGTTTACCGCGAAAACCATTTGTTCTTGTGGGTCAGGGGCGGCAGATCGTTCGACAGCCGCCGCTCAACGTTGATCATCCCGGGTTGTGATGGATCGAGACCTGTTAACACGAAGAAACCGTTCATGAAATCTTGTGATCTATCATAGTGCAGGTAGAGACAGAATGCAAGCGGTGAAAACTTCCTGCGCCCGTAAAAAGCAGCATATTGTGAAAGTGAAACCCTGCCGCGAACACCCGTTAACCAAACGATAACAAATCGATATCCTGTTCTTAACCTGGCGGAAAGCGTTTGTTAAAGAACGACCGATATACTGTACAAGTCAAAGAAAAAATACAAACAACATGAGGAAAAGAATGAAATACAAATTGTCTACCCTGGTTATCGTTCTGGTTCTGGCGTCTGTGATGCTGGGCGCCTGCGCTCCCTCCGCTGCAACCACGGTTCCTGCCAGTGAAACGGCGGCTCCTGCTGCGGCAGAAACGACCGCTGCTGAAACCGCTGCGGCTGCGCTGCCTGCCGGGTCCGTGCAGATCAACGGCGCTGGTGCTACCTTCCCGCTGCCGGTGTACGCACAGTGGGCTTATGCGTATCAATATGTGGATCCCTCGGTGGTGGTGAACTATCAGGGGACTGGCTCGGGCGGCGGCAAGAAGGGCATCATCGACAATACCATTGATTTTGCCGGCTCTGATTCCCTGCTGAAGGATGAAGAATATACGGCGGGCAAGGACCTTCAGATGTATCCCATGGTGGCGGGCGCGGTGGTGAATATCTACAACATTGCGTGGACGACGAAAGACGCACCCAAGGCTGCGTTGGTTCTCGACCGTGAAACCCTGGTGGGCATTTACAATGCTGCCATCACCAAATGGAACGATCCTGCGATCATCGCGCTCAATCCAGATCTGAAGGATGCCCTCCCCGATGCTCCCATCACGGTTGTGCACCGCTCGGATGGCTCTGGCACCACCGAAATCTTTACCAAAGCGCTGACTTCCTTCAGCGATAAGTGGACCGCTGGCGGCGCATCGGCTGTCGAATGGCCGGTGGATAAAGCCGGTAACGGTGTGGGCGCCAAGGGTAACCCCGGTGTGGCGGGCGCTGTGCTCAACACCCCCAATTCCATTGGCTACGTTGAACTCTCCTACGCCATCTCCAATAAGATCGCCTATGCTTCCATGGTCAACAAGGCAGGCAAGACGGTGGTTGCCAACGCCGACAGCCTGGCTTCTGCAATCAATGACTTCGCCACTGCCTTCGATGACAAACTGACTGCCACCATCGTGGATGCCGCTGGTGAGGGTTCCTGGCCCATGGCTGGCTACACCTACCTCATCCTGCACACCCAGAGCATGACCGATTGCACAAAGGCTCAGAAACTGCTCGAATACATCCGCTGGACCCTGACCGATACCGGCGCTGCCAAACAGGCTGCCGACCTGGGTTACGCGGTACTGCCCGAAGCAGTTCAAAAGACCGTGCTTGCCAAATTGGGCGAAGTGACCTGCAACGGGGCAGCCGTCCTCAAGTAACCCATCGATCCAAATCATTCCAGGGAGTGCGGCAGCCATACGCTCACAACGAAATTCAGCCGCGCTCCCTGTTTCACTGGGAAAAATATGCAATCTTCAAAAATCCCTACCTGGAAAATTCAATTCCAACGTATCTACCGACACGGTGATGGACCCTGGAATACGTTGATGGTCAGCCTGGCGCTGCTGGTGCTGGCAATTTTGCTTGCAGTCGGGGTGATGCTCTACCAGCAGTCTTCAGGCGCCCGCGCTACGTTCGGGTGGAATTTCATTAAACCTGCGCTGCAGGGCAGTTGGGATCCGGTCAATTCCAATTTTGACGCCTGGTCGTTTATTTATGGCACGCTGATCACATCAGCGGTCGCGATCTTAATCGCATTGCCGACCGGCATGGGGATTGCAATTTTCTTATCCGAACTCTGCCCAACCTGGCTGCGCGCTCCCCTTGGTGTGATGGTCGAACTTCTTGCCGCCATTCCCAGCGTGGTCTATGGCTTGTGGGGACTCTTCACTTTTTTGCCGCTCGTTGTGGCGCCGGTTGGCAACGTACTGGCTGCGCTGGGGAAGATCCCCCTGCTGGGAATGTTCTTTCAGGGACCCATCCCGGTCAGCGGCGCCAGCCGTCTGGCGGCGGGTTTCATTCTGGCGATCATGATCGTGCCGACCATTGCATCCGTCACCCGTGATGTTTTTCTGGTCATTCCCCAGTCACAGCGCGAAGCTTCGCTGGCGCTGGGCGCCACTCGCTGGGAAACCATCTGGCGCGTGTTGATCCCCTACGGGCTGTCCGGCATTTTGGGCGCGGTGATTTTGGGCTTGGGGCGCGCGCTGGGTGAGACCATGGCGGTGACCATGGTCATCGGGAACAGTATCGAGGGTTCGTTATCCCTGCTCCGTCCGGGTTATACCCTCTCCAGCGTCATCGCCAATGAATTCGCCGAAGCGGTGGGGCAGCTTCATTCCGAGGCGCTGATTGAAATGGGGTTGATCCTCTTTGTGATCACCCTGCTCCTCAATATGCTTGCCCGACTGCTTGTCTGGCGGGTGGCTCGAAAAACGCCTCAGGAGGCGCGCTCATGAATGAGACGGCTGTCATTACGCTCACGCAGTGGAACGAAACCCACCAGCAGACGTTGTACCAGCGCCGCAAGTGGACCAATCGGATCATGCTCGGCATTACGGGGTTGTTGACGCTCCTGGCGCTCGTTCCCCTGTTCTGGATTATCGGCTACGTCTTTTATAAGGGCGCTCCATCGCTCAATCTCGAGTTTTTTTCCCAGCTTCCGCGACCCATCGGCATGGCAGGCGGTGGGGTGCTGCACGCCATCGAGGGTACGCTGCTGCTCACCCTGCTCTCGGGCATCTTTGCCATCCCGCCGGGAATCATCGTCGCCTTTTATACCGCCTACCATCCCAACACCGTTTTGGGCACGGTGGTGCGCTTTGCCACTGATGTGCTTTCAGGCATTCCATCGATCGTAATCGGTATATTCTGCTACGCTCTGATCGTCAAGCCGCAGGGACATTATTCCGCGCTGGCGGGTGGGGTGGCGCTGGCGCTGGTGATGCTGCCCACCATCATCCGCACCACCGAAGAAATGATCAAGCTGGTGCCGGGGAATCTGCGTGAAGCCTCTCTGGGGCTGGGCGGCTCGGAATGGAAAACCGCGCTGCGCGTGACGCTGCCGGCTGCCCGAAACGGCATCATCACCGGTTGTTTGTTGGCGCTGGCGCGTGCCTCTGGAGAGACGGCGCCGCTGCTCTTCACTGCCCTGGGCAATGACCGGTTTGAGATCGGTCGCATGTTCACCCTGGGGGCGCAGACGAATCAGAGCGTGTTTTCCATCATCGGCGGCATTCTCAATCAGCCGGTGGATTCGCTGCCGCTGACGCTTTACAAATACACCCAACAGCCTTTCCCCGAACGGGTGGCGCAGGCGTGGGGAGTGGCGTTGATCCTGATGATGATCGTTCTCGCCACCAATATTCTGACGCGGGTGGTCGTATCTGCCCGGAATAAAAACAGGTAAAAAAATGCAAGCTAACTCGGTAAATATCAATACGAATCCCATTCAACGGGTGGGCAGTTCTTCGGTAGGTCTGGTGGTGGGCAGTGGCACGAACGTACCGTCGGGTAAACCGGCGCGCTTGAAGATCAATGTAATGGGGTTGAATTTTTATTACGGCAAATTCCACGCGCTCACGGATATTGTCATGCCCATCGAAGAAAAGAAAATTACCGCCATTATCGGTCCTTCGGGATGCGGTAAATCCACCCTGCTGCGCACCCTGAACCGTATGACGGACCTCAATCCGCAGGTTCGCATTGAGGGGCAGGTGCTGCTGGATGGAGAGGATATCTTTGCGCCTACTGTGGATATCGTGGACGTTCGCCGCCGGGTGGGCATGGTTTTCCAGCGCCCCAATCCGTTTCCCATGAGCATTTACGACAACGTGGCGTATGGACCCCGCCTGTACGGCATGACTCGTAAATCTTTAATAAATGAGCTGGTTGAACGCAGTTTGCGGCAGGCGGCGATCTGGGATGAGGTGAAGGATAAACTGAACCAGTCGGGTATGTCGCTCTCGGGTGGGCAACAGCAGCGCCTGTGCATTGCCCGCGCGCTGGCGGTGGAACCCGAGGTGATCCTGATGGATGAACCGGCTTCGGCGCTCGACCCGATTTCGACGATGAAAATCGAAGATCTCATGCAAAACTTGAAGAAAGACTACACCATTGTCATCGTGACCCACAACATGCAGCAGGCGGCGCGCGTGTCTGATTACACCGCCTTCATGATGATCAACGATCAACGCTCGGGTACGGTGGTGGAATTTGGGAACACTTCGCAAATCTTCACCAATCCGCGGGACAAACAGACCGAGGAATACGTTACCGGACGCTTCGGATAGAAAGGATAAGCAAACGTCATGCCACGTGAAATGATGAACCGGCAGCTCCACCAGCTTCAGGATGAAATCCTTATACTGGGCAGTATGGTGGAACAGGCTGTCTTCAAATCCATTGATGCGTTGAAAACGCATAACACCGTTTCTGCGCAGCAGGTGATCGATAATGACCGCCGCATCAATGAAAAACGGTTTGCCATCGAAAACACCATTCTGATCACCATCGCCACGCAGCAGCCGATGGCGCACGATCTGCGCCAGCTCGCCTCCATGCTTGAGATCATCACCGAACTCGAACGCATCGGCGACTACGCCAAAGGGAATGCGCGGACCATGCTGCGGCTGGCGAACGCTGAAATTAACCTGCCCACGCGGGAGCTTTCACAGATGACGGAAGTTTCCATGCGCATGCTGCGCGGCGCGCTGGATGCCTTCATCCGCGAAGATTACGGTCTGGCAACGCGCATCCCCGGGCTGGACGATACAGTGGATGAACTTTACCTGCGCGTTTACCAGTATCTGGTGCAGGCAATGATCGCGGATCCGGGTAAGATCAACGCCACCAACCTGGTGCTGTGGGTGGCGCACAACCTGGAGCGCACTGCTGACCGGGTGGTGAATATCTGCGAGCGTACTGTCTTCACCACAACCGGCGAGCTGCTTGAGCTTGCGTCGAACGAAGAGTAGAAAAATGGGGAACCGTCTTCGGGGATTTGCATTCATGATATGATTCAGGCATTCGTTCTATACCTTCAAAGGAGTCTGCATGCAAATTCCCGAATGGGCGCGCGAATTTGACGGCGCCGTCACTGTCTGCGATGTCAACGGCATCATCCTCTATATGAACGCCAAAGCTGAGCGCACCTTTGCCAGTGATGGCGGCGCTTCGTTGGTGGGTAAGAATGTGCTCGACTGCCACCCCGAACCGGCGCGCAGCAAGTTGTTCGCGCTGCTTCAAACAGGCAAAAGCAACGTTTACACCATTGAAAAAAACGGCGTGAAGAAGCTCATCTATCAATCGCCGTGGCGTGAGAATGGCGAATACCGCGGATTGGTGGAGCTTTCATTGGAACTTCCCGCAGAAATTCCCCACTTCAAGCGCGGATAAACATCCGGCAATGAAACCTCAAGCCTGCGATGGAATGCCTCGCGGGCTTTTCTTTTGTTTCAACACCCCATACCCTCGTTTGAGGATCGAATTTGGCTTGTATTTCCATTCCCATCCTCTATAATTAAAGTAGATGGACGGCAAAGGTTCCATTCGAAAGGAGCGTTGCCATGATCTACACAATTCTTGAAGGGCACGTGACTTCAGAAAAGTGGGAACAGTTGGAGGAGGCATATAAACGCGGTATCAAAACGGTCCCGCACCAACTGGTTCAATCCTTTCTCCTGCAAAGTAAAACCGATCCAGATACCTGGATGGTCATTTCCCTCTGGCGTGATGAGGAAGAATATAACGAAGCCCACAAAGCCGGGCATACGAGTGTTTGCGTGGAAATGTTCCACTCGGTGGGGGTGGAACCCAAACCGCGTCGGGTGTTGGAAGTGGTGGCGCATCACATGCATGTGTGGGGTAGTTCTGATTAGTCGTCGCACAAACATCATACGGGTTAATTGAGTACGTCGAAGCGCGCAGGAGGGCTGAAGTACATGGATGAACGAATCTTGGGACGAACCGGCTGGAAACTTCATCCGGTCGGATTGGGCACATGGGCAATGGGCGGCTCGTGGGGCGCAGTGGATGATGCCGCATCCATGCGCGCGTTGCACCAGGCGCTTGATCTGGGCGTGAACTTTTTTGATACCGCCGATGTCTATGGCGACGGTCGCAGTGAGCGCCTGCTGGCGCAGCTTCGCCGCGAACGGAGCGAACCTTTTTACATCGCCACCAAAGCCGGGCGGCGCCTTGACCCGCATACCCCTGAAGGTTACAACCGCGCCAATCTGCGCGCATTCGTCGAGCGCAGTCTGAAGAACCTCCAGACCGAAACCATCGATCTGCTGCAGTTGCATTGTCCACCCACGCCGGTCTACTCCAATCCCGAGGTGTTTGGGGTATTGGATGAACTGGTGCGTGATGGAAAGATTCGTTATTACGGCGTCAGTGTGGAAACGGTCGCGGAAGCGCTCAAAGCGATAGATTACCCCGGTGTGCAGAGCGTGCAGATCATTTTCAACATTTTCCGTCAAAAACCCGCCGAAGAATTTTTCGCAGCCGCCCGGCAGCGGCGCGTGGGCATTCTTGCGCGCGTTCCTCTGGCGTCTGGATTGTTGACCGGAAAGATCACAGCGCAGACGGTCTTCGCGCCCGATGATCACCGGAGTTTCAACCGCCGCGGCGAAGCGTTTGACGTGGGTGAAACCTTCTCAGGGGTGAATTTTGATGTGGCGCTCAAGGCTGTGGATGCCTTGCAGGCGCTTGTGCCGGTGGGTGAAAGCATGGCGGCGTTTGCGCTGCGTTGGATTTTGATGTTTGACGAGATCACCTGTGTGATCCCGGGGGGGCGCAAACCTGAACAGGTGCAGGAGAATGCCATGGCTGCCCGGTTTCCACCGCTGACCCCCGAGACGATGGCGCGGGTGCGCGAGGTGTACGATACCTACATCCGATCATGGGTCCATTCACGCTGGTAATGGGTGAAGTTGGCGCTGGCATCATCGATCCATCCCCTACCCAGCCAATCCCCGCCATGCTATAATTTTCCTGTTCGCCCTAGTAGCTCAAATGGACAGAGCAAAGCACTCCTAACGCTTAGGTTGAGAGTTCGAGTCTCTCCTGGGGCACTCAATCATCAGCCTTTCGATAAAAAAAGCGGCATGCGCCGCTTTTTTTGTCTTAAATATACCGACGCCATAAAGGGTGATGGATCTTCCCCCCTCCGTATGGAATTACTGCGGCTTTGGCGCCGGAGAGGAACTGTGAAATTCATCGTAGTGGTGAATGAAGTGCTTCGCTTTTACAGGCATGGAACAGTAAGCGCACACAATCAGATCTTCCGGGTTGATCGACCGGACGAAAGCCTTCAGAATTTCTCGTTCAGTGGATACGAGTGCTGGACCAGCCGCCTGTTGCATCTTTGGTTTGCCTGCGCTGGTTTGTTTGGAAATGGATACCGGTGGCGAACCGGGATGGTGTTCATCATAATGTCGGATATAGTTCCGGGCTTTCAACGGCATGGAACAATAAGCGCAGATGACAACATCATCCTGTTGGAACGCTCGAACAAATTTCTTGATCTGTTCTCTCTCCCGGTTTATTTGTGTTTTCTTTTGCGAAGACGGCTGCCCTGAAGTAGCGGCGATCTTCTCTGTCCTCGTACCTGTTGTGGAAATTTTTGGTTTGGACCCTGTTGAACCCTCAGGGGTCTTTCCGGGTTTTATCTCCTGGGGCTGCAAAATGGTGTCGACCTTGCGGGATGATCCGCCGCTTTTCTCCGGGATGCGCGCGCTCAGCGCGCCGGATGCCGCCCCGCGAACGACCGGGCTCGGATCGTTCTGCGCAATGCTTTCAAGCATTCTTCGAGAAGCGCTCGCCAATGTCATATGTTCATCTTTGATCAGCCTGGATAATTCCGCCACCGCCGCCAACCGGGCGCTGACCTCGGTGGATGTGATGGCTTCGGTGATCCATGCTGGAATGCCGGGCGGGCGGGTCGGGTAGCGGGCAATGTAAATATCCCCTTCAGCGTCCAGCTTCCAAATTTTGGGGGTTTGCATTGCCTGTAATTTGCGCATCTGGTCTGAAACGTAATCGTAAAGATCATCCGGAGAAACCAACCCGTCCTGATTGGAGTCTGCTTTTCCGGTTTCCAATCCGGTGACCAGTAGATTCGTGAACACCGATCTTGATAACCCCGCTGCGCTCTGCGGTTTTGAAGTGGATCCTTCAAATGAATATTCGAGTGAATCGGAGGAAGTCAAAATGATGCGTCCGGATCCCCCTTCGAAACGGTCTCTTAATCCCACGCTTGCATCCGCCTTCGCCACAAGTCCCTTTGCAAATGCACCGCTGAAGCAGCAATCCAGAATCATGATCTGGCGTCGAGATCGGCTGTTTTTCATCAACTCGTTGAGAAAATCGGATGAAATCGCCGTGCTGCGTAATTTTTTCTTGAGGGTGGTGTTGACCTGGGCAAAATAGAGTTTCCCATCCTCTGATTTGATCCCGTGACCTGAAAAATAAAACAAAAGCAGATCGTCACGTTTCCGTTCTTCGAAAAATTCTTCGATTGCCTCGCTCACTTCTTGTGAAGGTTTGTTCAGGAGCGTCTTGACCTGAAAACAGCCAATATGCTCATCCTGAAGAACCCGGGCTAAAGCGTTGGCGTCTTCTTTGGGAGATGACAATCGCTTTAACTGGGGATCTTCATATTGATAGCTGGCTACAATCAACGCATAGCGATTCTCAGGCACGGGCATGAACCTTCCAATCAGTCAGAACCTTTGGCGGATTCCCCTTTTATCAGACTTAATTTCCGAACCAGATCCAGAACTTCTGAATTGGAGAGGGGCTTTTTGGAGGTGAACTCAATTTCAACGCCTGCGGAGGTTTTGATCTTGACTTTGCGGTTTTCGCTGCGTGAGGTCAGGTTTGTCAGGCATTCAATGATCTTGGGCAGGAATGCTGGCAGGGTAACGAGCGCCAATGCGCCGATCGTAAAAGGGTCGCCCTTGGTGTGCGCAGGTGAGGTGGGGGAATGGACACGATGGACATCTTCGATTCCCATCTCAAGCAGATCTTGCCGCAGGGTTTCCGTCAGATCATCAATGATGTGCTCATCAGCATCAGCTTCGTCAATGGTGATGATCAGGTCGAGTTTCCTGGATTCCATGAGGATACTCTCTTTCAAATCGAACGGACCATCAGGCGGGAAGGGAAGGACATTGCTTCCTGAAATTTTGGTTGTCTATTCAAGCCTATGATCATTATACATTTGTAAAATGCTGATGTAAATCGCGCTAGGTCCTTGCGGTCGCGCTCCGTTCTTCTTTAGTCGTTGTTAAAAAAAGCCTCTTATGCGCCAATTGCCCCCCAAATCTGTTCGCGGATGACAATATTGCAACAATATAGCAACAAAAAAGCCCTTGTATTCCCAGTGCTTTTTTGATACCATATTATCGACAAACGTTTGGGTGCCCCCCTCACCCAGGCGTTTGTTACTTTAAACACTAAAGTGTGTGCAGTACTTCGCCGAGACGGTGAATTTCTTCGACGGTGTTGTAGTGAACCGCGCCGACGCGTACCATGCCCCCGCTTTCTTCCAATCCCAATCGTTCAGTTACCGCCAGCGCGTAATAGTTGCCGTCCCACACATTGATGTTGGCTTCTGCCAGCCGTTCCGCCACCTGCCGCGGCGTATACCCCCGCAGCGTAAACGAGAAGGTTGCAACGCGCTCATCCATGCGCCGTGGATCAGTCACGCCGTAGATTTGCAGCCCGGGCACCGATTGCAGTGTCTCGAGCAGCAGCAGGTTCATTTCGTGCTCGTGTGCGCGAATGGCGCCCATCCCCTGCTTGAATGCCAGCCGTCTTCCCCCATATGCGTTTTGATACTTTTCGTATTGATCTTCGCCGAACATTTGCCCCACCCATTCCAGGTATTCCAGTGCGCCCAGCACACCGGCAATGCCCTCGTGAGATTGCGTGCCGGTTTCGAATTTACCGGGTGGATCTGATGGGGCAGGGCGTACTTTGTAGGCGCTCAGCGCATCCAGAAGATCGTAGCGACCATAGAGTACCCCGATATGCGGTCCGTAATACTTATAG
>JBDKTF010000389.1:0-7707 GCA_039680295.1 Anaerolineaceae bacterium | reverse complement strand
CGGTAGCCGCGGTTCACATCATAGGTGAAGCGGAAGCGACCGGGGAAAGTGATGCCGTTGAGACGCAGGGTGGCTTTTCCGGTGATCACCGCGGATTGGATGACCGGAATGGAATCCCCGTACACAGCGCGGTAGAACTGTTCCACCGGCGCTGGCAATCCCGTGGGTATGGGAGTCGTTTGCGGCGCGGTGACGTTGGCATCAAGCGGGGTAAACGAACCTGGCTGGATATTTAATCCGACCCAGGGCATCAGAACCAGACCAATCAGAACGCTCACGATGATCAGAATTATTTTGCCCATTTTTCTCATTCATACCCCCTGTGCTTCAAGAGTGCAAAGCGGTGTTTAATCCATTTGCCCAGGAACGAATCGCATCCCAATCGCGCAGGTCTTCATCTTTTGACTTCAACGCTTTGGAAATGGTTCGATCCAGAAAAGACAATTTTGAAATATCCATCCTGCCAGCGAAAAAGGCTTCAGCGCAGGGCGTGATCTTCTGATGCAGCGGGGCGGTGTAGGCTTCGCGAGCGCTGCGGCTGGTTTCGTCTTCCCCCCGATTGAGCATGTGAACCGAAAAGGCGGCAACCGGCAGCGATTGAAGCGCAGCCTGGTTGGCTTCGACCCATTTCGTCGCTTCAGAAAGCCACTGCCCCATGCGAACCGCACTGCCCAGTACCACCGCACTGTAATCCTGGAGACCGCTCACTTTTTGCACGGGCAGCACATCCACAGAAACGCCAGACGCAGACAGGGTTTGCCCCACGGCAGCGGCAATTTCAGCGGTCGATCCGGCTTTTGAAGCATAGGCAACCAGTATTTTTTGATTCATTTTTCCTCGATATGTTTTCTCAGGTAGATCTACATCCGGCGCGAGGGCTGCCAGTTGGGTCAACCCACCGCATGAGGCAGTGACGACCACCGCCGCTCCGGCGAATTTTAGAAAATCACGACGGGTCCATTTGCGTGTCATTTTTTCCACCTGTCATGGAACAAAATTTATTATCATATAAATTTTTTATTATTTCGATAATTCAGCGTGAAAGATCATGTTGTTCAGCATATCGATGACACCCTCGCTCATTTCGGCGAATTCCGCCGGACAATTGCGCAGCATGGTCAACTGGAGCATGGCGGCGCCGTGAGCCAGAAACCACATCATCATAGCCAGGTGAACCGGCTCTGCCCCTTCGGGTAGGTGGATCTGTTCGGAGGCAACCGCGCCGGTGGCAAAATCCATCAGCCCCCGGAACTGCGGATCTGCCAGGAACTCGTTGAAACTGGCAGGCACGTCATCCGCTGGATTCATGATGAGCATGTAATGCGCGGGGTAGCGGCGCGCAAATTCGAGGTAACTTTGCCACATCACACGCATCATTTCATCCAGGGGCATGTCCGGATGAACCCGACCCTGCGAAATCTGCGCAGACAGCTCAAAGCCCTCCCGGCGCAGGGCAGAGATGATGGCTTCTTTGTTTTCGAAGTATTTGTAGAGGGCAGAAGCGGAGTAATCCGCTTTTTCTGCCAGGGTGCGCATCGAAAGCGCCTGTACGCCCTGTTCCTGAATGATGGAACGGGCAGCCTCCAGGATCGTCTGGCGGTTCTTTTCGTAACGTCGTTCGCTGGGTGATTTTTCTATCATAACATTGATCTCTTTGTGAACATTGTTCTTGTTTTATACTATGTTCATATCTGCGTGTCAAGGGCTGGAGGCAAAGTCCAAAAGGTGAGGGAAGGATGGATGGGCGCAGATGTCTTATGAAACGATCCACGGATCGTTTATGACGGCGATCATTCCACAATATGACCTGAAATATGCCCCCGGTCACTAGCCAACTATTTTCATATCATTTACAATGCGCCTGTTCTTTATCGGCAACACAGTTACCGAAAAATTTATGAACTGGAAGCTGAACCTTTATGGCAAATCGGATTGCGCTGATCACCGACAGTACCTGTGATATCCCCGCGGAATGGCGATTGCAGTACGACATCACCATCGTCCCCCTGACGATTGTTTTTGGTGATGAAGCGTTTTTGGATGGGGTGGATATGACCGCCGAACAGTTTTACGAGCGGCTTCCCCGCGACCGCAATCATCCCACCACCTCGCAGCCTGCCCCCAAAGCCTTTCTGGAAGCCTACCGCAAAGCCGCCGAAAACGGCGCCGAGGAAGTGCTTGTCATTACCATTAGCAGTGCGATGAGCGGAACGATCGAATCGGCGCGGCGCGCGGCGCAGGAATCTCCCATTCCGGTGACCGTGGTGGACGGAAAGAGCAATTCGATGGGAATCGGCTGGCAGGTGATCGCCGCTGCCCGCGCGCGTGAAGCGGGCGGCGGGATGAAGGAAATGGTGACAGCCACCGAAAAGGTGCGCCAGAGCGTTGTCTATACCATCAGCCTGGACACAATCGAATTTTTAAGCCGCGGCGGGCGCATTGCCGACGCCGCCCGTTTTCTCAATTCCGTGCTGCAGATCAAGCCGCTCATCTACGTGCGCCATGACACCGGCACGGTGGGCGCATCCATCCCCGCACGTTCGCGGAAAAACGCCATCGATGGTCTGTACAAGGAATTCTTCAAGCACATCAACACCAGTCTGCCGCTGCACATCACCGTGCTGCACAACAACGCTCTGGAAGAAGCCCAGGAGCTGGCGGAACGGGTGCGGCGAGAATACTCGCCCAGGGAAATATTCATCTCCATCGTCTCACCGGTGCTGGGCGTACATACGGGTCCGCGCGCCATTGCGCTGTGCGGATACGCCGAACTCCCATAACCGGGCGTATTTTCTGCCCTTCACCACAGATCCTGGCGTATGGGCGCCAGGATCTGTGGTTTACAATGGAAACCCCACAGCTCAGAGTGCTTAAAGTATAATGATCCTGTTTTTCACAGGATCATCGGATTTCAAGAATTGTTGGGCGTTCCCTTATACCCATTTGCGCAGGAATTGCACTATGGATCAATACACGTTGTTCGTCCTGCTTTCCCCATTCGCCATCTTTCTGTCTTTGTTCATCTCTGTGTACTGCTGGCAACGCCGCAACGTCAGGGCTGCCCGCTCACTGGCGATTGTCATGGGGGCTGTAACGTGTTATGTGATTTTCAATACGCTCGAACTGGTGGACCCCACACCCCGAGGCACCGAATTTTTCGGCTGCCTGGGTTACCCCTTTATCGGTATTCTATCCATCGGCTGGTTTTACTTTGCTCTGGAATACACCGATCACATCAAATTCCTGCCGAAGCGGCAGTCATGGCTGTTGTGGGTCATTCCCACCCTTGCCACCCTGCTGGTTTTTACCAACTCCATGCACCATCTCATCTGGCGGAGTATTTCGTTCGATCTGGTCAGCCACGGGTTTCTGCATTTAAAAGTCAACAGCTATGGTCCCTTCTTCTGGGTCTTCTGGATTCAGGCGTACATCCTCATTCTTTCCGGCGCGACGCTGATTCTGTGGGCGAATTTTTCCCCCAACCGGCAATATCAAAAGCAGACCCGCATTACGCTGGCGGGAGCCGTTTTACCCATCCTCGTGAATGCCGTTTATGTACTGCGCCTCATTCCGGGTCTGGACAAAGATTTTTCACCCATCGGATACGCATTCAGCGGCATTTTTCTGGCGGTCGGCATCTTTAAATTTCGCCTGTTCGACCTGGCGCCGCTGGCGCGCGCCACATTGATCGACCAGATGAGCGACGGCATGCTGACCCTGGATGCTGACCGCGATGTGGTGGATTTTAACCGCGCCGCACGCCGCATTCTGTCGAATGAGTATTCGCTCAAGGTGGGCGAAGTCTGCCCGTTATTTACAACCTTTCTGGATCAGGTGGATGCGGCGCCTGAAAACACCGTTCTGGACAGCGAAATTTCACTGCGGTGTCAGGGCAAAACAGAGATTTACGATGTGAGCATTCGTCCACTGCGCGGTACTGCGAAAAGTACTCTGGGTTATCTGATTTCATTCCACAACATTACCGAGTTGAAGAACCTGCTGCAAATCACCCGCCAGCTTGCCGGGCAGGACCCGCTCACCGGTATCTTGAACCGGCGGTATATCAACACACTGGCTGGCGAGGCGTTCAATCTGGCGGATCAAAACCATTCGCGCTGCTGCGTGGTGATGATGGACATCGATTTTTTCAAGGAAATCAACGATACGAAGGGGCACTCAGCCGGAGATCAGGTGCTTCAGGCGTTTGTCCATTCACTTCGGCGGATGCTGCGCAGCACCGATCTGCTGGCGCGCATTGGCGGAGACGAATTTGTTTTGCTGTTACCCGAAACCACCCTGCAGACTGCCCGGTCGTTGACCGAACGGCTGTGCAAAGCCATTGCCAGCGAACCGTTGGTGACCGCAGATTACGGCAGCGTGAACATCACCATCAGCATGGGAATCGCCGAACGTGTGGGAGACGAGCCCCCCTCTCTGGATGAATTGATTAACCGGGCGGATCAAAATCTGTACCAGGCGAAGAAAATGGGGCGAAATTGCGTCTGGTATACGGAGCCAGAACCGATCTGATTCAGCGCAGATCCCCCTGACGGTGAAACGCTTACAAATCGACCATTTTTTCGATCCAACAAGTCTGCACTCTGTGCTAAAATAAGCCAACCATTTGGTAAACCCAACCGATACTTCTTCAAGATATAACGAAAGGGGCGACAATGAATGTCCCTCTCTCAGAAGATCCTCATCAGGCTTTAGTCGAAAAAGTCGATGCCCTTCACCGCGAGGCTGAAGTGTATTCGTTTCAAGAAAATCTGGATCAGGCGCGCATTCTGTGTGGGAAGGCGCGCGAGCTTATTTTGGCGGCTGAAGAGAATCAAGATTCCTATCCACGCGGGATGGTCGATAATCTGGTGATTTTCGGCGCCACGCAGCAGTTCAACAGCTCGCAATCTCTGGGCTGTTTTTTAAAGGCACTCTCGCTGTTGAATGGAATGGATTACCCGGCGCGGCTGGTGGACGCCCTCAACGGCATCAGTTGGGCGTATTTCCTGATGGGGGATTACGCCAGCGCGAAAGCGCATGTCGAGCAGGCTGTTCAGGCGGCTGAACAGCTTCAGGATGTAAAACGGCTGTATCAATCGCTCAACACTGCCGGGGTGGTGCTTTCGGTGACCGGAGAGATGGGGCGGGCGGTCCAATATCTGGAACGCAATGTCGAAAGCTTAAAAGAGAGCGGCAACAACAAGAACCGCTGCGTTGCCTATAACAACCTGGCAATGGTGTTGATTGAGGCAAAAGAGTATGAACGGGCAGAAGAAGCTGGATTAATGGGTCTGGAGGTTATTCAATCGGAGCATCTGCCCATTTCGGAATCCTGCATCCTGGACACGCTTGGACAGGTGTACAAATGCAAGGGAAATCTGTCGAAGTCCATTGAATATTACAAAAGAGCCATCGATCTTTACCGTTCGTATGAAGATCTTGATCTGGATTTTGAACCGTTTCTCAACCTGGGCGAGGTTCTGATGCTGCAGGGCGATCTGGTTGAGGCGGAAAAAAATCTGCTGTACGCGCTGGATATTTCGAAGCACCTGGAAGTTTCGCGTCTGGAATATTCCTGCTACGAAAAGCTGGCTGAACTGTATGAACTGCTGGGCGACGATAAAAGGTCGCTGATGTATTACCGGCAGTTCCACACCGTCAAAGAAAAGATCTTCAATCAACAGAACATCCAGCGGATTGCCGACCTGATTTCGGCGCATAAGGTCGAAAACGCGCTCAAAGACGCCGAAATCTTGCGGCTGAAAAACACCTTTCTGACGCAGGAGATCGAAACCGAAAAGCAGCGTCACGCCGAGCTGGAACATCTGGCGACCACAGATCCTCTGACAGGACTGTTCAATCGACGGCATTTTCAGACCCTGGGGCAGTATGAATTCGACCACGCGAAGGACAATCATTCCCCTCTGACCGTGGCGATCTTGGACGTGGATCATTTTAAAAATGTGAACGACCAACACGGGCATGCGATTGGGGATCAGGTGCTGATTCAACTTGCAGCGATGATGAACGCCACCATCCGGCGCGAAGACCTGGGCTGCCGGTATGGGGGGGATGAGTTTGTGCTGCTTTTGCCGCAATTAAATCTGGAAAACGGAATGAGCATCGCCAACCGGGTTCGAACGGCGATTGAAGAAATTCAGTTCCCGATTGATGAACAGGCGATACACACCACCATCAGCGTTGGTGTGGCTTCGATGCAAGCGGGAGATTCCACGCTGGATGGGTTGATCAAGCGCGCCGACCAGGCGCTGTTGAAAGCAAAAAGCGCCGGGCGGAATCTCGTGATCGCGGCGAATTGACGATCTCGCGAAGATGCTCGCGGGCTTTTGTTTTCCCGGGGCGCGGAATTTTCGGTGGGTGGTGGGGGTTATAAACGCAGACGCGGCAGGTCGAGCAGCAGCACTTCCAATAAAAGACGGGTATTCAGGTTTCGTTCAATCCCGCTGATGGCATACTCCAGCGCATCCACCTGACGGTGGGCGGTGGGCATATCCACCTGCCGGGCGATTCGCTGCAGGGTGTTTGCCTGTTCCAGATTGATGAGCGGCAGATCCACGCCTGCGGTGAGGTGGAACACATCCTGCCAGATGGTTTGCCAGGTTTGCAACTGGCTTCGTAAAAACTCGCGCTGAGCATCCCGGTCGCGGGCGGTCTCGAACTTTTTGTTCAACGTTTCGGCGTAGGCAAAGCGTTCCCGACGCGGAGCGCCCGCCAGTTGAAAAAGGTCGTTCACCCAGGTCTGACGCTGTTCCAGCGCCTGCCCGTCATCCGCCAGCCGCAGCGCGTATCCCATCCGTCCGCCGGAGAGGTGGGCAATCTGCTGCGCCGTTTCGGGCGGCAAATGACGTTTCTCTGCCAGCACCTGACCGACCCGTTCCACCGGCAGGGGACGCAGGCGCATGACCTCGCAGCGCGAGACGATGGTGGGCAGCAGGCTTTCCACCGTGTCGGCGGTGAGCAGCAAAATGACGCGCGGCGACGGCTCTTCGAGCGTCTTGAGCAGGGCATTGGCGGTGCTGTCGTTGGCTTCCTGAAAGCGCAGCAGCAGGGCGACGCGGTAACGGGCTTCGTAGGGAGAGAGGGACAGGCTGTGCTGCATCTGACGCACCTGGTCCACTTTGATCTCTTTGCCCTCGCGCTCTGAAACCACCACCGACAGGTCGGCGTGCTGCATGCGTTCGATCTGGCGGCAGGGGCGGCAGGTTCCGCAGGGCTCGCCGGGGGCAGGGGGCTGCAGGCAGTTCAACGCCTGAGCAAAACGCAGCGCCAGGGTCCGTCTGCCCACGCCGGGGGGACCAACGAAGAGATAGGCGTGGCGAACGGAGTCTTTGCGAATGTGTTCGCGCAGCAGCTCCACCGCCCATTCGTGTCCGATGATGTCCCAATTCATGGGATGGATTGTAGCGCAGAGCGCGGGT
Organism: Anaerolineaceae bacterium; assembly: GCA_039680295.1. GTDB lineage: Bacteria > Chloroflexota > Anaerolineae > Anaerolineales > Anaerolineaceae > JBDKTF01. The sequence goes on along the minus strand of JBDKTF010000389.1, from coordinate 268 downwards.
TCTGGCAACTGCGGTGCAAGGTTGGGAAAATCCCTCACCTCTAACTCCTCTCCCACGGGGAGAGGAGAATCAATACGAGAGGAGAATGAATGCAATCTCGTTGGAAAAGAGGTTTTTGGCTTGTAAACCCATCTTTTATTGGTTATGATCCTAATTAATTTTGATGTGTATTTGAAAGGGAAAGAAGATGGATCCAAAGATTCAAGATTTTGTTCAAGCCAAACGGCTGGCAGTTGTGGGTGTTTCACGCTCGGAACAAAAATTTGGC
>JBDKTF010000083.1:0-5180 GCA_039680295.1 Anaerolineaceae bacterium | reverse complement strand
ATGATGCTGCGCTCAACTCAGGCGCGATGGTGGTGGTTTTGGTGGCGTTCCTGGCGAGCATTTTGACCGCTTTCTATATGATGAAAGCCACCGTATCGGTGTTCTTCGGCGAAATGCCCACAGAACTTGCAAAGAACGGTGTGCATGAGGCTGCCCCCAAGATGCTGGTGGGCATGGGGACCCTGGCGGCGTTGTGCGTGGTCTTTGGTGTGGCGCCGCAGCTGCTCATGCATTACGTGGTGACCCCGGCAGTGACCGCCATGAATTTCGATTGGGCGGGACAGCTTTCCTGGTTGGGCATTCGCACCAGCACATCGGGCGTGCAGGTGACCGTCGGCGCTTTGATTGCGGTCGTTGCACTGCTGTTGGGCGGGCTGGTGTTTGCAGCAACCCGACCGGCGCGAAAACCGGTGGTGGTCAATACCTTCACTGGCGGCGATCCGCTGCCTGCGGGTGACATGGTCACCGCGGTGGACTTCGCGGATATGGCAGAAACTGCCTTTCAACCGGTTTACCGTCTGACCGATCCGGATCCGGTGTATCTGGGGATCTGGCATGGTATTTCCCGCCTGTCCGCAGGGCTGGGACGTCTGCTGGCAGGGTTGGAACAAAAACCCCTGATCAGCGCGCTGGGATTGGCAGTTCTCACCGCCGTGGTTGTCTGGCTGTGGTGAGCGAACACTTGTCGAATGGGATGGAACCCATGGGTTTATACCAACTTACTTCAGAAGGAATGAATTGGGAAGGGATTTTCGCCGGCGGTCTGGCGGAGGTGTTTGTCGCCGCAGTGATCTACGCGCTGGTGGTGCCTCAGGGTAACAAGCGGTGGTGGGTCTTCACTGCGTTGACCGGTATTCTGGTGGGCGCCAGTTTTGCAGTGCAGGGTCTGGCAAAAACTCTTCTGGTGGATGCGGCAGCTTTTGCTGCAGTAGGACTGGTTTGGAGCCGGGACACGGCGGAAGCCAAACAGGCAGCCCGTACGTACCTGCTCATGATGGTTGCGGCAGTAGCCTGTTTGATCGCCGGGACTGTTTTGAGCGGTGAAGGCGCGGAAGCGCCCGCGGCGGCGGGAATGGCAAAACTGGTGGCGACACTGCTGATATTCGGTTTTGCCCTCAAACTGGCGCTGGTTCCGTTGTATTTCTGGCTGCCCGGTGTGGTGGAACATTCCAGCCCGATGACATCGGTGATCATCATCTCGGTGGTGGATATGGCAGCCTTCGGCGAACTGCTGAGTCTGCGCGAAACCTCGGGGTGGATCTTCAGTGAATACCAGGGCATCTGGCTGACGCTTGCGCTACTCTCCATGTTCGGCGGGGCGCTGCTGGCGATCGCGCAGAAGAACATCAAGCGCATGCTGGCATTCTCCACGGTGGACGATCTGGGCTATCTGGTGCTGGGCGCCACGATTGGCTCAGCTTACGGGTGGAAAGGCGCATTGTTCGGCGCGATGTCGCATGCGTTTTTCAAGTTTCTGCTGTTTGCTGCGGTCGGCACGGCGGAAAGCAGACTGGGACACAACCTGACGCTGGCTGACCGCGGATTGGCGAGCCGGTTCCCGATCAGCAGTGCGGCGTTCATCGTCGGCGCGTTGGGCATGATCGGCGTGCCGCCCACTTTTGGCTTTATCGGGCGCTGGCGGCTGTACCTCGCCGGGACCGAATTTGGCGGTGTGTGGCTGATTGTGGCGATGGCGGCTGCAACGGGGTTGGCGCTGCTTTACTACGTGCGCGCCATTCACCGTGTGTGGTTTGGACCGGCGGATGAAGCCGCCCAGGGCAGTGAACCCACCGCGGTGGCGACGCTGCTGGTGGTGTTGATCATCGTTTCCATTGTTCTCGGAGTGGTTCCGGGTATTCTTACCGGGCTGCTTCCCTGACCAGAGTTCATGGAGAATTTCAACCATGGGTCTATTTGATCGTTTATTGGCAAAATCACGGGTGAAATCCCCCTGGTTCTACGTCGTGAATGCGGGCTCGTGCAACGGCTGCGACATCGAAATCGGCGCCGGCACCACCCCCCGTTACGATCCAGAACAGTTCGGCGCGTTGAGACAGGGAAGCCCGAAACATGCAGATATTTTGCTGGTCACTGGTCCTCTTACGCTGCGCACGCAGCAGGCAGTGATCGATATCTACAATCAGATGCCGGAACCGAAGGCGGTGGTGGCAGTCGGTTCATGCCCGGCGACAGGCAATGTGTTCGCGGGCAGCCCCGTCGTTGCAGCGCCATTGGATAACTATATTCCGGTGGATGTCTACGTTCCTGGATGCCCACCGCGTCCGCAGGAAATCATCGAAGGACTGCAAAAAGCGGCGCAAATTCTGGCGGACGGCAAAAAGAAGGAGTCAACCCATGAATGACGTGCTGCGATTCCTATCTTCGACGCTGCTCTGGCCAGGCTTGATCGGCGGCGCGCTGTTGGGTTGGTTCTACCTCTGGATGGGACGCAAGCTGTCTGCCCGTTTGCAGGGACGTCAGGGTCCGCCCTTTTATCAGCCTTTCTTTGACTTCATCAAACTGGTGGGGAAAAAGACGGTTGTCCCCGGCGGCGTCAACACAGCCATTTTTTACGGGCTGCCGGCGGCGGGTTTGCTTTCGGCGATTTTCGCGCTGGCGCTCATCCCTGTGCCGGGCAATCCGATCCAACCGTTCTCTGGCGATTTGATTGTGCTGCTCTACCTGCTGGAAATGCCCGCCATTTGTGAAGTGCTGGCGGGGTATGTTTCCCGCTCGCTGTATGGGCAGGTCGGCGCGGCGCGCGAAGCCATTATGACGCTGGGATATAATTTGCCCTTCCTGGCAGCAGTGATCGCGCTGGCGGTTCACGCCGGCAGCTTCAACCTGCATGAACTGGCATCCGCGCCGTTGAGCTGGGTTCATCTGGCGGCAGCGGTCGCGTTCCTCCTCTCCATTCCGGCGCGATTGAAGAGCAACCCGTTCTCCATTCCAAACGCAGAACAGGAGATCGTTGCGGGTGCGACCACCGAGTATAACGGCGTGCCGCTGGCGTTCTTCGAACTGGCGCACGGTGTGGAGCTGGTTGCCCTGGTGAGTCTGTTCAGCGTGCTGTTCATCCCTGCCATTTCCAACCTGGCAGGAGGGTTGGCAGTGTATCTGGTGGTGAGTGTGCTTCTGGTGGCATTGGTGACGGTGCTGGCGGTGGCGACTGCCCGCTTGAAGATGAATCAGGCGTTCCGTTTTTATTGGCTGTGGGGCGCGCTGGCAGCTGCCGTTGCATTTGCTGCTGCGTTCATCCGCTAAACCCGTGGAGGAAAGATCATGGGTATTATGAAAATTCTACAACACAATTTTGGCGCGGGTTCACGAACGCGAAAACCTGCCGACAAGGTTCCTTTCCCGGCGGCTTACCGGGGAGCTCTGCAGCATGAAGCCAATCGCTGCACGGGCTGCGGCTCCTGCGCTTATGTTTGCTCTCCATCCGCCATCACGGTGGATCAAAGCGTACCGGGAGAAGTGACCTGGCAGTACAACGGTGTGCAGTGCACATTTTGCGGTCGCTGCGTGCAGTACTGCCCGACCAAGGCAATCCGGTTGGAAGCCCAGCCGACGCAGATGGTGGAAAATCCAGAAGATCTGGTGATCCGGCATACGGTAAAATACACCAACTGCTCACGCTGCCACAAACCTTTCCTGCCGCTGCCCGGCGCGGTGCTGGTGGAAATGTACGGCGATCCGCTGCCCGCGGATATCGCCGAAATCCGCGGGATGTGCGAAACCTGCCGTAACAAGGTCACCACGGCAAAATTGAAAGACGCCATTCGCGGTGAACGGGCAAAATCTGCATCCGAGCGTAATATCCGCCGGTGAGGTTGAGGAGTATCGGATATGAAACCTGAATTTGAACAAGCGCTGGCTGAACTAAACGGCGGCAAACCGGCAGAAAAACATCATGACGGTTGGTGGTTGTATTCGGATGGGTCACTGGACATGACCGCGGCGGCAAAACTGATGATTTCGGTTCCCGCCCGGATGATGACCGCGACTGGACGCTATCGTGCCGATGGCGAGACAGACGTGATCTATCATTTCGATGTGGAAAAAGAAATCATCAACATCAGCACACACACCCACGGTCAGAAGCTGCCGTCCATCACCCCCCTGATCGCAGCAGCCAACTGGATCGAACGCGAAATCCACGATCTGTACGGCGTGATATTTGAGGGGCATCCGCAGCCCGACCGGCTGATTCGCCCACCCCAGGTACCCGAAGGTTTGTATCGTGAGCAAGGCGGCAAGCCGTCTGCCGAGAAGTGAGGAAATTATGCCCTATACCATTCCCATTGGACCCTACCACCCTGCATTGGAGGAACCCTACAAGCTCAGTGTGATCTGTCAGGGTGAAACCATTCAGGATGTGAATATCGATATCGGTTTCAGCTTCCGCGGGATCGAACTGCTGGCACAGCGGCGAAATTATATCCAGGACCTGGTGCTGGTGGAACGCGTTTGCGGCATTTGCTCCGGCGTGCATTCCATGTCGATCTGCATGGCGGCGGAAAGCCTGGCTGGGATTGATATCCCGGCGCGCGCCCGCTATATTCGCGTGATCATCACCGAGCTGGAACGTCTGCACTCCCACATTCTGTGGGCAGGCATCGCCGCCGAAGTGATCGGCTTTCAGACCATGTTCATGGAAGCCTATACCCTGCGTGAGCGGGTGATGGATCTGTTCGAAATGATCACCGGGAACCGCGTGCATTACGCTTCCATGTGCATCGGCGGTGTGAATGTGGATATTCCCGATCCGGCGCCGGTGCTGGCGGTGACGCACGAAATCAAAACCGCGCTGGAAACCCTGGTGGGGCCCATCTTTATGAACGACCGCACCGTGATTGCCCGTACCGCCGGTGTGGGACCGCTTTCGAAGTCAGACGCCATTCTCTACGGCGCGGTTGGACCGCTGGCGCGCGCTTCGGGCATTGAGACGGATATTCGTTCCGACGCCCCATACGCTGCCTACCAGGAACTCGGTTTCAAGATGGTCACGGCGCAAGAAGGCGACGTGCGGGCGCGGGTGGTGGTTCGCGCGCTGGAAATGCTGGAAAGCGTGCGCTTGATCGAAGCGGCGCTGGAAAATTTACCCTCTGGCGCGATCAACATCAACGAACCGTATCCCATCATCCCCGTTGGAGAAGTGACTGTACGTGCTGAGGCTC
>JBDKTF010000373.1:0-1836 GCA_039680295.1 Anaerolineaceae bacterium | reverse complement strand
GGTGATCTGGAGGTCGACACCCATCACACGGTGGAAGACTGCGCCATGGTTTTGGGGCAGGCGCTGGATCGGGCGTTGGGAGATCGGGCGGGGATTGTCCGCATGGGATCCGCCTCTGTTCCCATGGATGATAGCCTGGCTTTCGTCAGCCTGGACCTGTGCGGGCGACCGTATGCCGTGCTCAAGACCCAATGGAATCGCCCGACGGTGGGCTCGCTCGATACCAGCCAATTGGATCATTTTTTCGAGACCTTTGCCTTCTCTTCGCGTACCACGCTGCACGCCCAGATTCTATACGGGCGCGACGATCATCACGGGGCGGAGGCGCTCTTTAAAGCGCTCGGGCGCGCGCTCTATGCGGCGGTGGCAATCGATCTGCGCCGCGCGGGCGGCATCCCCAGCACGAAAGGCAGCCTGACATGATCGCATTGGTGGATTACGGCATCGGCAACCTGCACTCGGTGGAAAAAGCTCTGCAGAAGGTGGGCGCAGAGGTGGTCGTCAGCGGCAAGCCAGAGGTCATTCTGTCTGCCGATAAAGTCGTCTTGCCCGGTGTGGGCGCGTTTGGCGATGGAATTCGAACGCTGGAAGCCTATCATCTGGTGGAACCGCTGCGAGAACTGTGCGCGCGCGGCACGCCGCTGCTGGGTATCTGCCTGGGGATGCAGCTTCTGTTCGAAAGCAGCGAAGAACTTGGCTTGTACAAAGGGTTGGGGCTGCTGCCGGGCAGAGTCTGCCTTTTTCCCGACAGCGACCTCAAGGTGCCGCAGACCGGCTGGAATCAACTGGAATTTACCCGTTCCAATCCGCTGATTGCCGGATTGGAGAAAGGGTGCTATGCCTATTTCAACCACAGCTACTACTGCGCAGCGGCTCGCGAACAGGATGTGCTGGCTTATACAGAATACGGCATCCGCTATTCCAGCATGGTCGCGAAGGACAATATCTACGGCGCCCAGTTCCATCCAGAAAAAAGCCAGCGCGTTGGATTGAAGATTTTACAGAATTTTGTCGAGGCATGTTGATGAGCGCATTCGATCTCTATCCCGCCATCGACCTCCATCAGGGGCGCGTTGTGCGCCTTGTACAGGGAGATCTGGCGCGCCAGAAGACCTATGGTGATGATCCGGTTGAATTTGCCCGGCGCTGGTTCGCCGCGGGCGCGAACTGGATCCATGTGGTGAATCTGGACGGCGCATTCGAGCAAGCCGAAGACGCCAACCTCACCGCCCTGCACGCCATTCTGGCGATGCGGCAGAAGGAATTTCCGCACGTGCGCATTCAATTTGGTGGCGGCGTGCGCAGTCTGGAGATGATCCGGCAGGTTCTGGATGTGGGTGTCAATCGGGTCATTCTTGGCACGCTGTTGGCGAAAGGGTGGGACCTGGTGGAGCAAGCCGTTCGGGTCTGCGGCGCAGATGCGTTGGCAGCCGCCATGGATGTGCTGAATGGATATGTCAGCATCCGCGGCTGGGTGGAACAGACGGATCTGACCCCGCTGGCGCTCGGCAGCCGGTTGACAGCCGCCGGCATCAAAACGGTGATCTACACTGATATTACACGGGACGGCACCGGAAAAGGCGCCAATCTGGAAACCGCCCAAAGCCTGGCGCACGAATGCGGCGCACATGTGATCCTTTCCGGCGGAATTGCTTCACTGGAAGAGATCAGTCGCGCCCGTGCTGCGGGCATGGCGGGAGTGATCATCGGGCGCGCGCTTTACGAAGGCGCTTTTACACTGAAAGAGGCTTTGGAGGTGTAATATGTTAGCCAAACGCATCATTCCCTGTCTGGATGTCAAGGATGGACGGGTGGTGAAGGGCATCAACTTTGTTG
>JBDKTF010000591.1:0-2043 GCA_039680295.1 Anaerolineaceae bacterium | reverse complement strand
GCCCTGCATAATGGACGCGCGGATGAAAGAATTTTCGCAGATGAAAAAACGAATCCTCATTTTAACCGCCGACGCCGGATATGGTCACCGCAGCGCTGCCAATGCGCTGGCGCAGTCTTTTGACATGCAGTACGGCAGCGCCTGTGAATGCCGCATTGTCAACCCGGTTTTTGAAAAATCAGCGCCGGTCTTTCTGCGCAATTCGCAGTTGAATTATGACCGAACGGTCATGCAATCGCCGGGCTTCTATCGATTTACCTACGAGGCGAGCGATTCGATGGAGATCAGCGCCCTGGTGCACCAGACCATGGGTATGTTATTATACAAATCCATGCGCGAGATGGTGACAGATTACCGTCCCGATGCTGTCATCACCACCTACCACAGTTACGAAGCGGCGTTTGACGCTGTAAAAGCCTCAAAGAAAATGAAGACCCCTTTCTTCTGTGTCGTAACCGATCTGACCAATGTGCACAAGCTATGGTTCCGGCGCACCCCCGACCGTTTGTTTGTGGGCAGCGATACCATCCAGAAAGAAGCGATTGCCTGCGGGTACCCGCCGGAAAAGATCACCGTCAGCGGCATTCCCGTCAACCCTGCCATCGCGCATGAAACGCGCAGCAAACCTGAAATCCGCCGGTCGCTGGGCTGGGATGAAAGTCTGCCCACCTTGCTGATCATCGGCAGCCGCCGGGTACAGCATCTCGCCGAGGATCTGCGAGCCATTCAGAGCGCCGGGCTGCCGCTTCAGGTGGCGGTCATCACTGGCGGTGACGACGAACAGTATCAGCAATTACACCAGACGAGCTGGAAGATGCCGGTTTATCTGTATCCTTTTGTGAAAAACGTTCCAGAAATGATGCTGGCAGCCGATATGCTCGCCTCAAAAGCGGGTGGGCTGGTCATTGCCGAGGGGCTGGCGTGCGGGCTGCCCATTCTGCTCATCGACGCGCTTCCCGGGCAGGAAGCCGGCAACGTGGATTTCGTCTGCAATAATCGGGTGGGGCAGTATGTGCCCGCGCCGGATGATCTGACGAATGCGCTGCAAAACTGGCTGGCAGAGGATCAACGCCGAATGAAAGAATTCTCCAGCCGTGCAGGGCAGTTTGGCAAACCCCATGCCGCAGACCAGATTGCGCGCATGATCTGGGAGGCGGCGCAGCTCCAGCCGCAGTCCTATCACCAATATCCCATCCATAGGGGAATGACGCATGAATGATGACGCTCCCACGAAAAAGCGAAAGAATCTCCTGACAATCATCCTGCTGGTTGTCGGATTGGCGATTCTTTTTTTCCTCGTTTCACGTTTTTCGGAAGAAATGGATGTAGTGGGTAATTTCATCCGCCGTGCCGGTTGGTTGGGCTGGGTGATCAGCATTTTAATCTTCGGATTGTTCGGCGCCACGCCTATCCCTTCGGAACCGGTCACGGTGCTCATCACCACCATTTACGGTCCAGCGCCTGCCGCAATCATCACCGCGCTTGGAAATGTGCTGGCGGCTGTGGTGGAATTTTTCATCGGTCATCGGGTGGGCGGTATCGCAGACTTCAACAAACTGAAGGAGAAACTTCCCTTTGGTTTGAGCAAAGTGCCCGTTGATTCACCCATCTTTCTCATCACGGCGCGCATGCTGCCCGGTTATGGACCCAAGTTCATCAGCATCATCAGCGGCATTTACAAAGTGCCTTTTCTGCGTTATCTATGGACAACCGCAGTCGCCACGTCCATCGGGGCGCTGGTGGTATCCTTCGGCGGATACGGCATTCTCTCGCTGATCCTTCCTAAATAAACTCTGATTCAACGACTGAAAATCTGGTTCACGCGTGCTTTGATCTGTGCCGCATCCGGCTTGAGGCAGACAGAAATATTGGGCGTCTGATCGGTCTGGATCGTCTGTCCCTGGGTATTTCCCGGCTCGGTCTTCACCGCCAGTGACATTTCCACAGGCGGGCACAGCGCCGGATCGAGCGCATCCGCGGCTGCCACCAGGTCCCAGACCAGCACCTCCTTTGCATTCCAGGAACTCAACGTCATATTCAACA
>JBDKTF010000621.1:0-3833 GCA_039680295.1 Anaerolineaceae bacterium | reverse complement strand
CCCATACTGATTTCAAATACGCAAGAAATTCAACATATTTTGGGTACTTGACATTCACAGAGAACGGATCAATAGTAATACTATCAGCAGAGAAAGGAAACTATATGAAATTAAAATCATGGTTTTTGATTTTGCTCGCTTTCACAATTTTGGTCGCTGCTGCAGGATGCGGATCAAGCTCCACTTCAACCTCTGGAGGAGGCACAACCGCCACCCAGGCGCCGACACCGGATGGGAAAGCACTGGTGCAGGAACGCTGCACGGTCTGTCATTCCATCGATCGGATACAGAGTGCATCAAAGACCGCCGATGAGTGGAAAACCACCGTTGACCGCATGATTGGCAAAGGCGCCCAGTTGAACGCCGACGAAGAAGCGGCAGTGATTGAATTTTTGGCAAAAACACAGGGTAAGTAGTTTGCTTCTGGCTTACCCTTAAATTACCTTCACCCGATGAATAATTAAAAGTCACCCGGTCGAACCGGGCTTGAAAGTCCCCAAAAAAGGATGCGTTCGTCTACGGTGAAAACCTGATATTGAATTTTCTGATTGTCCAGGTATCGTTGCAAAGCAGTTGCCCCGGATGATCCCGCGGGAAAAATGTACATGACCGCGCTGGCGTTGGAAACCGCCTGCGCAGTATCTTCCAGACGGTTAAAACCGATCTTTCCATCTGGGGTAATGATCGATGGAATGACCTTGCCGTCTGTCTCATAAGCCAGCCAATAACCCGTCCAATAATCAGTATACACAAAACTCACACCCTGACGATTCATCATCAGGTTTTTCAATCCGGACATCGACGGTTTGCTTGTGGGCAGGTTGATATTGCTGACCAAATTTACAATCAGGATCAAGATGATCATTCCATAACGAAGAAACGGCTTCTTGTCTGTCAGCTGCATCAGGGCATCCACACCCATTGGGATGGCGCTGTATAAAAGAAATAGATACCGGGGGTAACTGAATGCTTCTGGCTTGAAGCCAACCATGACGGAAGTTAAAACAAAAATCAGAACCGTTGTAGTAACAAAAACAAACAACAGGCGATTCCCTTGCTGGTACCGTTTATACCCCGCCCACAACCCAACGCCAGAAATAATCAAACCAAGCGCTGCTGCCGAAACCTTCCAGAAAGCCGGATATCTGCTGAATACCGCGGTAAAATCGCTGAAATTTTCTGCAGCGGGGAAAAATCCAAGCAGCACAGGTGTCGTGATTTGAACCAATCCTCCCAAATTTGTCACCCGTTCACCCAGCGGCACCGGACTGGTGTACTGCCCAAGAATAAGGAAAATGATGATGAGGAACAAAACACCCATGCCAAACAACCAATGATGCGAATGTTCACCCATTCTGAGACGGTCGCACCGAGAAGATCGATCCAACCAGAAGGTAAGTGCCATTGCCAGAATATAGTACAACATCAGGGGAAAAATCCAGACGCCAATTAACGATAAAATCGCCAGAACCACTAGTCTCCTGCGTGAACGATCTTCCATCCATCCTGAAAACAGGTACAGACTGATGGACCCGATCACCAGAAGGATACTGTAAGCCGCATCCACTTTCAGCCCGCGAACGGTTAAAAAAACGGGCGGAATGGCTGCATAAAATGCGCTGATCAATCCGATTTTTTCGGTGTAGCGTTTTTTTCCAAGAAGAAAAGTCACCACGACAAAAAGCAGTGAGAAAATCAGGGGAAAAACACGCAGAATCTCATCGCTGCTTCCCCAAATTCGAATCAGCGGCGCTGCCAGATAGGCATCCAAAGGACCATAATAATATCCGCCGTAATAAAAGAGTGGACGGGCGCCTGCAAGAATACGTTGAGCCATAATCCCGATCATGGCGTCATCGCTGTTAATGCTCAGCAGACGATATTTAAGCATCCAGAAGCGCAAAGTTGCCGCCATGATCAACGCAATGATCAACAACACATGGCTTCCTGCAAACGGATTGCGCTTCATTGCCAGTGATTTACTTTGCTTCGATTGCCGTTCCAATATCATTCCCCCTGGAATTTCATCCTGCAAGCAATTGAATTAAAGCCATTTCATAATTGCCGCCAAGCGTTCACCCTACTTCCATACAAATTCCAGCGGATCCTTCTGCGGAAGCATGATGGTCTGCGCCGCCGGATCGGACGCAGCGCAATAACCGCCCTTGCAATTGCAGTTCGCGTCCATGGTGTTGCTCTCACAGGAAACGGCAGTGTAGGTGACCGCCCATTCCCCGCTGGCGGTCAGCGGCATGAACGCCACAAATTCACCCGTTTCGTCCGTCACCGCATCATTGCGCTCATCGCCCTGGGTGATGGCATATTGAATCCCGCTGATCGGGTTGCCAAGAGCGTCTGTCACCTTCCCTCGGATGATCTGCACACCTTCAGGCTCGATGATGGGAACCGATTTCCAGTCCCGATCTGTCACCAGCAGTTGGGAAAACACCCAGCCTTCCGCCTCATCGGGCGTTCGAATGTAAATCCACTCGCCGCCGGGGGCGCGTCCCAGTACGGTCAGCGCCGTGTTTTCGGGCAGAATCCCCAGAGCGGGGAATAAATAACCCGGGTTGGTGCGCACTTTGAGCGCATTGACCATGGCAGTCGCCTGAAACGGTTCATACGGACCATGGGTGGGGGTAACGCTCGGCGCGATGGTTGGTGCGATCGTTGCGGCAGACGGCGCCACAGCCGTTGTGGAAACGCCTGTGGGAATCAACACTACCAGCGGGGCATCGGTCGCCGCCGGGGAAACTGTGGAAGGAAGAGCCGTTGGCGCAGATAAGGCGCGCGTGCAGCCGGCTGTGAACAATAACGCAAGAAACCCGATCCATCTCATGAACGGCTTCCCGATCATACCCGCCACCTCGACATCGAAAATTTACTGTATTATGCGGAAAAATCGACCGCGAGTCAACCGCCGCGCAGCAGCAGGTATGCCAGAATCACCACCACAATTCCCAGCGCCAGCCACAACCAGACCGGCTGCTTCTCCTCCCGAATGACAGACGGCGCACTGCCATCCCCAACCCGCGGTGTTTCCAGCTCATCCCCCGCTACTTCCAGTTCTTCATCCTCATCCTCAGGCAGACGATAGGTGTCCAACAGATCATCCACATCGTCACCAAAACTTTCCTGAAGCGCAGCGCGCGCCGCCCGGCGGACGCGCTCATCCGGCTCGGACAACGCCACCTCCGCCAGCGACTGCACCACACCGATCTCCGGCAGGTGTTTCAACGCCTGAATGGCGCGAATGCGCAAATCTGGATTCGTTTCACCGCGCAGTATCGCCAGCATGCCGTGCATTTCCCGCACATCCTCTGCTGTCACCGGATTGAAATCCTCCGACGGCAAATCTTCCACCGGCAATGATTCGACACTCGCGTGACATTTTTTCAACCAGGGTTCATCTGAAATTTCACCTGAGGCTTCCACTTTAAGGGCTGTTTCAAAACTCGAGCCCAAAACCTCTTTCTGCAAGAGTTCCCTTACGGATTGCTGCACCTGCGCATCGGGATCGCGCAGCACCACATTCAGCAGCAGCGTCGTATATTCCAGCCGGTCGATTTCCACCAGCGCCTGCGCCGCCTGGATGCGGTGATTCGGATGATCCTCACAGGTCAGTTCAGCCAACAGACCCGCCACGTCCTGGTTGCGGTGCATGGCTTCGATGCGCCCGCTCAACGGCGCTCTACCCAATTTCACTGGTTCTTTTTCATGGCAGTCTGCCAACCAGGGTTCATCAGAAACTTCGCCCGAGGCTTCCAATTTCAATGCCAGTTCGAAATCGGCGCCTAGATCATCTTTCAAGAGCAGCCGTATGAACTGCTGCA
>JBDKTF010000096.1:0-6118 GCA_039680295.1 Anaerolineaceae bacterium | reverse complement strand
GGAAGTTGACAACCAGTTGCGTGACCCCCTCAGGTGTCAATGGATCGGTAAAGATGAATAAATTAGTATGTTCACGGGCATGTCGTAGCCGATGATGCTGTTCTTCGTATTCCCGATAGGTCCAACGCATGTTTCTGCGCTGCATGGTCACGGGATAGGAGGCATCCAGAAAAATCAGGATATCTGGGTGGGTCAGAGCCTGCCACATGTTTGGAACGTAAGAATGCTCCTGTGCAATGGCGCGTGCATTGATCTGGAGGGCTTTCAGGTTGTTGGCGAGGGTGGTTTTGCCGGCTCCGCATGGCCCTACGATGCCAATCAAAACTGCCATGAGAATTATCCAGGACCCACCGGAAGACGAACGGTCATCCGACGGACATTATCTCCGCGACGTTTTTCCACTCGTAAAACCACCACACTGATATCGTCTCCGGGGCGTCCATCATCGAGACGGATGGCATGTTCGAGCAGTGTATCCGCAATCGCTTGGGCTGATGGTTGCTGGTCTTCAAGAATGGCTTCCAGATCGGTGTGAATATCCAGATGCCTGCCGGATCGAATGCCGGCATGGATCAGACCGTCGGTAAACATGACAATCGTCAGTCCCGTTTCCAATTGAATTTCTGTGATCGATGGGCGGATGTTGCGGGAAGTGCCAATCGGTGAGCTTTCGGTGGCAAACACATCAATACAGTCGTTGCGGACAATATACACCGGTGCGGGGTTGTTGCGGGTGATCACCAGAGTATTTGTCATCAGGTCCACCGATATCATATTCAGCGTGGAAACAACTTTGCCGCTGCGCTCAATGAAAAGATGATCAGAAGCAGCACGGGCTGCTGCGCCGTCGCGAACACCTTCTGCCAACAGGCTGATCACATTCCGGGCGACCATCGAAGAGATGGTTTTAGCGCCTTTGCCAGACGTCTGTCCATCGGCAAGCACTAAAGACAATCCGCCACCAGGACGTTCCACAACCTCGAAAGTATCACCGCTTTCTGAGGATGCGTACTTATTGATTTTTGCGACAGCAATTTGAATTTCCATGAGTATATTTTACATCATTGAAACAGACATCGACAAGTTTTTTTGTGTCATTTATACGCAATTAAATATAACACCTTGCTATGGGGTAAGTGTACCCACTCAAGATGGGCGGAGAATCCCGGCGCGGTAAATTTGGAACAAAAGTCTTCTATGCCCGGAATTTCTTGGGGTGTGATTTTCAGCAATGTGTCTGGGATGCGTTTTAACATGGCATTTGATCTCATCTGACCCACAATGAGTATGACCAGCCTGCCCTGAAATTTGAGGATGCGGTAGAGCTCCTGGATCGTGCCTGTTTCCTGAATGAACGGCGCCGGGAATGTCGATACCACGGTGTCAAAATGATCAGATGGAAACGGAATCGCTTGCGCCATGCCACGTACCAGCCGGGGGAAAATCCGGTGTTTATGAAGACGGCGAGCCGTAATGAATGTCATGTTTTGACTCTCATCGAGACCATACACCATGTTTCCAGATTGCGCCAGAGCGGATTGGAGATGTCCGGGTCCATACGCAATTTCCAGAATTTCCCCATGCAGATAGGGTATGGACGATAGCACCCACGATCTCCACTGTCCGGCGGAAACAAGCCATGCCACTGCGTCATACATGAAGGCAAACGGATGATACAGGAGGCTTAATCCAAACTCGACCAAACGATAAGTCAGCCGTGATCTCATTTTCTCCGCAACTTTTGTATAATTCATACATCCATGATTATGTCCGATTGACATGTTATACTACGAAAAATCCTAACATATGGAGGACCCTTGTGAGCGAGAATTGGACCGAAGTCATCTCTGAATGGAAAGGTGAAACATCCTTCATTGCACATAATGCAACTGGCGGCATGGTACAGATGGGTACGGTGGACGGACATCCGGGGATTGGACCTATGCAATTGCTGCTCGCAGCCATTGCCGGATGCACCGGCGGTGATATTGCTTCAATTCTGGAAAAGAAACGACAGCCCTTGCAGGATTTAAAAATTCGCGTGCGAGGGAATCGGGCAGATACCTACCCGAGAATATATACAGATATCGAAGTTCAATTTTTGATTTGGGGAGAGGTCGATTCTAAAGCTGTAGAGCAAGCCATTCAGCTTTCAGAAGAGAAATATTGCTCTGTGGGCGCCATGCTCAGAGAAGCCGCGCATGTGACCTACAGCTATCAGATCTTAAAACCAGGCGAAACCGCTGAGTGATGATCAAAAGAGGTGAAAACCATGATTTCGGAACCCATTCATGTGACGGATGCTGCCTTTGAGGAAACGGTCTTAAAATCCACGCTGCCGGTGATCGTGGACTTTTGGGCGCCCTGGTGCGGTCCCTGCCGGATGGTGGCACCGATTCTGGACAAGCTGGCAACTGAATATGCCGGCAAAATGGTTGTGGCAAAAGTGAATACAGATGAGAACCCTGAATGGGCGGGTAAGTACGGCGTTCAGGGGATTCCAACGATGCTGATGATCGCAAATGGGAAAGTCATTCACCGGCAGGTGGGAGCGCTTCCCGAACCCATGCTGCGCAACGTGGTGAGTGATTTTTTGGATGTGGTTGGTACGGCTACCCATTAACACTTGAAACCGAGGGCAGGTCTTGCGCGATCTGCCCTCGGTTTATTTATTCGTTACATTTCTGTGCGTTCTATCTCGGCACCGAGGGATCGCAATTTCGCGTCCACCTGCTCGTAACCCCGATCAATTTGACCGACATTCCGAATAACCGATTTTCCGCCAGCGGAAAGCGCTGCGAGAACCAACGCCATTCCAGCCCGGATATCCGGGCTTTCCATTTTTTCACCTGAGAGACGGGTAGGACCCTGAACAATGCAGCGGTGTGGATCGCATAAAACAATTTGCGCGCCCATTCCCACGAGCTTGTCGGTGAAGAACATGCGGCTGGGATACATCCAGTCATGGAAAAGTGTCGTACCGCGCGATTGCGTAGCGACAACGATGGCGATCGACATCAGATCCGTGGGGAACGCAGGCCATGGCATGACGCTGATCTCGGGAATTGCGCCACCCAGGTCTGGCTCAACGATCAGTTTTTGATCGGAAGGCACCAGAATATCGGCGCCTTCAGTTTCCCAGGAAACCCCCAGTCGATTGAAGACCAGACGGATCATTCCCAGATATTCATTTCCCGCATTGCGGATGCGAATGCTGCCGCCGGTCACGACCGCCGCGCCGATAAAACTGACCACTTCCAAATAATCCGGACCGATGGTGAATTCGCCGCCATGCAGGGAAGGCACACCCTCGATGACCAGAGTATTCGAACCAATGTTGGCAATCTTCGCTCCCAGACTGTTCAGGAAATGACATAATTCCTGGACGTGCGGTTCGGAGGCTGCGTTACGAATGATTGAGGTGCCATCAGCGGTTACGCATGCCATGATGGCGTTTTCAGTACCTGTGACGCTGGCTTCATCTAGTAAGATATTTGCGCCACGAAGCTGCCCGGCGTGAAAGTGAAAGGAACGATCATACACAACGTCGGCGCCGAGTGCGCGCAGCGCGATGAGATGCGTATCCACCCGGCGGCGACCAATGACATCTCCACCGGGGGGCGGAAGGTGCAATTCTCCGGAACGTGCCGTCATTGGACCCGCCAGCAAGATGGATGCGCGAATTTTACGGCAGAGATCTGGATCCAAATCGGCGGGACGTACCTGTCTGGCGTGCACCCGCCATGTATTGGGCGCAATGGTTTGAATATCCACCCCCAAACTCTCCAATAACGCACGCATGGTCTGTACATCACGAATTTCTGGCACATTGTGCAAGACCACTGGTTCTTCAGTCAACAGGCAGGCTGCGAGAAGCGGTAGCGCTGCATTTTTATTTCCCGATGGGATGAAATCCCCATGTAGTGGCTTTCCACCCTGAATGATAAATTGTTCCATGATCATCTCCGTTTGTGGGATTTGAGAGTGAATCTGGTTGTAGAATTTGGTACCACCGATCACCATTATGGCACTACATAGCAAAATTGTAAGGCAGGTTGGTTGTTTCGCCAAGTAGAATCTTTCGGATATAATACTACTATGATACCTGCATTAATCCTCATTCTACTTCTTGGATGGGTCTGCGGCTGCGTTGTAAATTATGTTTGCGACGTGATGCCTTTCAGCCGGAAATTGACCGCTCCAATCTGCGTATCCTGCGAAGCGAAGCAAAGCTGGGCGGATTATCTGCTTTTCCGCAGCTGCAAAGAATGTGGAAAACCGCGAAGCCTGCGTACGTGGATTGTTCAGGCGGCAGGGGTGTTGGGATGCACATATTTATGGTTTTTCCCGCCCAAGGCGCTGGGGTTCTGGATTGCTCTGATTCTTTCAATTTATTTTGCAATCGTCATGGTGATGGATTTGGAATACCGCGTGGTACTTAATCCGATCAGTGTTGTGGGTGTGGTGATCGGATTGGGGGTTGGAATTAAGCTGCACGGATGGCTGGCACTTGCAGGCGGCGCGACTGGTTTTGCAGCGATGCTGCTGCTGTATTATGCCGGAGACTGGTACGCCAGACGTCTGGCAAAGAAACGAGGCGAAGAACTTGAGGAAGTCGCCCTCGGATTCGGAGATGTGAACTTGATGGGGATTTTAGGGCTCATTCTGGGTTTTCCAGGTGTGTTTTTGGGATTAATGGCAGGGATTCTGCTGGGTGGGGCAGCCAGTATTATTGTGCTTGTCGTTCAATCGATACGTAAGCAATACCAACCCTTCACAGCCATCCCGTATGCTCCATTTCTTGTTTTGGGTACGATCCTGCTGTTATTCCCGGCATAGAGTGGCATTGGAATTGGTCATAAGGTCTGACAGGCATGAATGAAGAGGAAGTTGAGGGACAATTAATCCAGGCTGCCATTCAGGGGGATCAGAATGCCTTTGGAACCCTCTATGAGCGTTATTACGACAGTCTGTACCGGTATATCTTCTTCCGGGTGGGGGATTCGGACGAAGCGGAAGATTTAACGGCTGTCGTTTTCATTCGTGCGTGGGAGTCATTGCCTTCGTATCGACAACGATCCCTGAATTATCGAAGCTGGTTATATCGAATTGCACGCAACCTGGTAATCGATCGACATAGGACTCAGAAGGTGACTTTTTCGTTGGAATCACTCCAACAAGTTCCAGATGGAAAAATTTCTCCAGATATCGTTAATCAGACAAGTGAAGATGTACGCGAATTGATGGAGGTCATCCATAAACTTGATCCCCTCATGGCTGAAGTCATTCTCTGCCGGTTTGTCATGGAAATGAGTCACGCCGAAACAGCGCAGGCAATGGCTTGCTCAGAAAATTATGTACGTGTTTTGCAGTATCGCGCATTAAAAAAGCTGCGCGATTTATTGCATGCAGATGGGCAGCACGACTTCCTGGATGAGGGTTAATCATTTCTGCTTTTTCAATCGGCGGTTCTGTATTGATTTTGATGGCAAGACGAATCTTTAATTTCACCGGCTGCGAACAATGGGGATATAGACAGCGGGTGATTAACTGGATGTTCGAACAACTGTTTGTAACACATTCCACCTCGTTTCGTTAATATCATTAAGGAAAATTAGTAGGCATAACTGATTGTCCGATCGGCGTATGGATATGAGTGCGCCCTTATTTCCGTTTAATTCAGAAGATCCATTCGTCAGAGGGTTTTGTGTTCAAACAAACTGGAAGAATTGATATGGGTCAATCAATGATTTCCATGGAATTTTCCGAATTGGATGCAACGGCTGATAAAGTGCGTCTGCTCGCCCGAAGAATTCGCCCGATCCATCCGGATCTGGTTGTGGGACAGTTTACAGGGCGGCGGGAAGACAGGGATCGGGAGTTCACTAATGGCTCGGTAAAAGAAAAGGTAAATAGGACCATTCGAAATAAAGGATCGTCCTGCAATGCATCGTAAACCAGAGACCGTCGGGGAATATCATCGGGTGATGAGATGGGATAAAGTCGACATGGATTCAATCGGGCTTGATCCAGGTAATCGCTGTCGCTTCTTTGATCATGATCGCGGGCAGGCGATGGGTGAATTTGCATTGACGAACGTTGTGTTTTTGATGATCGT
>JBDKTF010000422.1:0-4195 GCA_039680295.1 Anaerolineaceae bacterium | reverse complement strand
ATCCGAATATGGTGACGCGCTTATCCGCAGAATGGATTAAGACCATGACAGAACCCAATTTAGAGCATCTTCGCCGCAACCTCACCGTTCAGGGAACAACCTATTCCTATTATTCATTGGACGCGCTGGAAAAGGAAGGTTTTCCTCACCTGCGCGAGCTGCCCTATTCCATTCGCATTCTGCTGGAAGCCTTGTTGCGTAAATGCGGCAGTGCCGATGTGTCGTATCAAGACGCATTGGATCTGGCAAACTGGCAACCACAGGCTGCCCAACGCCCCATTCTCACCTTTCATCCCGGTCGGGTGCTGCTGCAGGATCTGACCGGCGTCCCCATTCTGGTGGACCTCGCCGCCATGCGTTCGGCGGTGGCACGCGCCGGGGGCGACCCCGCCCGCGTGAACCCCGTCATTCCGGTCGACCTGGTCATCGACCACTCGGTTCAGGTGGATGTATTTGGCTCGCCGGATGCACTGGAGCGCAACACCGCCATCGAATTCAAACGCAACGCCGAACGCTACCGTTTTCTGCGTTGGGCGCAGAAAGCCTTTCAGGGACTGCGCGTGGTTCCTCCCGCCACCGGCATCTGCCACCAAGTGAATCTGGAGATGTTAAGCCGTGTCGCACTGACCCGCCGTGCAGGTGAAGAAACGCTGGTTTTTCCGGATACCCTGGTGGGCACTGATTCGCACACCACCATGGTCAATGGATTGGGCGTGCTGGGCTGGGGTGTGGGCGGCATCGAAGCCGCCGCCGCACTCCTGGGGCGTCCGTTGGAAATGCCCGTGCCAAACGTCACCGGCATTCACCTCACCGGCGCGCTGCCGGAAGGCGTCACCCCCTTTGACCTGACCCTGACCATCGCTCAACTGCTGCGCCAGAAGGGCGTGGTCGACCGCATCGTGGAGTTTTGCGGACCGGGGCTGGCTTCCCTCACCCTGGCAGACCGCGCCATGATCGCCAATATGTCTCCCGAATACGGCTCCACCGCCGCTTACTTTCCCGTGGACGAACAAACGTTGGCGTATCTGCGCCTCACCGGACGTTCTGAACAGCAGGTGGCGTTGGTGGAAACCTATTTCATCGCCCAGCGCCTCTTCCGTACCCCGGATGCGCCCGAGCCGGTCTTCACCGACCGTCTGGAGCTGGACCTGAGCTCGAGTGAGCCTTCCTTGGCTGGACCCAAACGCCCGCAGGACCGCGTCCCACTTTCGCAGGTGAAATCGCGTTTTCACCAGGCGCTGACCGCCCCACGCGCCGAACGCGGCTACGAACTCGCCGCCGATGCCCTGTCTGCCGGCGCGGATGCGCGCGTCAACGGCGCAGACTGTCGTCTGGAGCACGGTTCAGTGGTCATCGCCGCCATCACCTCCTGCACCAACACCTCTGACCCCTTTGTGCTGGTTGCGGCGGGACTGCTGGCGAAAAACGCCGCCGCCCGAGGGCTGAAACCACCGGCGTATGTCAAAACCAGTTTCACCCCCGGTTCCCGTGTGGTGACGGCGTACCTGCGTAAAGCCGGTCTGCTCGAACCGCTGGCTGCCCTGGGCTTTAACATCGCCGGTTACGGCTGTGCCACCTGCATCGGCAATTCGGGTCCGCTGCCCGGCGACCTTGCGGAAGTCATTAAAGCCAACCAGTTGGTAACCGCCGCGGTCATCTCTGGCAACCGCAACTTTGAAGGGCGTGTTCACCCTGCGGTGCAGGCGAATTTCCTCGCCTCACCGCCGCTGGTGGTGGCATACGCGCTGGCGGGCAGCGTCACGCGCGATCTGACGCGCGAACCGCTGGGCAGCGACGCCGCCGGTCAGCCAGTCTACCTGCGCGATCTGATGCCCACTTCAGAAGAAATCAACCGCGTGATCGCCAGTGTCGTCCAGCCAGAATTGTTCCGCGAAAACGCCGCCATCGCCTTTATGGGCAGCGAGGCATGGAATCAGATCAATGTGGCGGAAAGCCTGCTTTACCCGTGGGACGAAAACTCCACTTACATTCAGGAACCGCCATTCCTTTCAGGGTTGGGTGAACCTGCTGGAGACTTTGCGCCCATCCAGGACGCGCGTGCGCTGGCTGTCTTTGGCGATTCGATCACCACCGACCACATCTCTCCCGCGGGAGCCATTCCGATGAGCACACCCGCCGGGAAATATCTGCTGGCAAACGGCGTGGCGTCTGCGGATTTCAATTCCTACGGCGCGCGGCGCGGCAATGACCGCGTGATGGTGCGCGGAACCTTTGCCAATATCCGCATCAAGAACCGGCTCGTCCCCGGCATGGAAGGCGGGTTCACCCGGCACCTGCCAGACGGCGCCGTCACCACCATTTTTGAAGCGGCGGAAACCTACCGTCAGGAAGGTGTGCCGCTGATCATTCTGGCAGGCAAGGAATACGGCACCGGTTCCAGCCGCGACTGGGCAGCCAAGGGTCCCCTGCTGTTGGGCGTACGCGCGGTGATTGCCGAATCGTTCGAGCGCATTCACCGTTCCAATCTGGTGGGCATGGGAATTTTGCCGCTCCAGTTTCAGCCGGGTGAAACCCTCGTCTCGCTCGGACTGACCGGTGAAGAGATCTTCAGTATTCGCGGCATGGAATCCGGCGTGCAGCCCGGGGTGCTGCTGACCGTCAGTGCCGCAGCCGCGAACGGACGAGAAATCCGCTTCGAGGTGACAGCGCGCGTGAACAGCGCCAGCGAAATCGAATATCTGCGCAGCGGAGGGATCTTGCAGTCCGCCGCCCGCGGCCTGCTGTAACGATTCCCTATCTGGGAAAAGACACCCCCAGGGATCGAATTTGAATCCCTGGGGGCGTTTTTAATCAACAGATTTTGTTCCGGCGAACGGTGGCTCGATTTACTTTCGCGTGCTGACCTTTGCCAGTGCGTAGATCGGGCAGAATCCCACCGCAGCGGTCAACGTGAATACCGCTGCCACCGCCAGCAGGACAGTGCCCCATAAACCGGTGACCACTCCAGCGAAATACAGCCCCACAAATGCTGCTGCGGCAGCCAATCGGATGATCCGATCCAAAGGTCCCAGATTGAGTTTGATTTTTATCTCCTGAAGATCCATGATTCATTCCTTTTCTTGCTTATATCCATTGGATGCAATCCATCATAAATGGTTGCATCATCTTTGGCGCAGCGGGCATGGAATCAATCCAAACGTCCGTCAATATCATACGCTGCCGTCTTTCGCCAACGAAAAGATTCGCACACTGTGATAGAATTTTGTTTAGCAATCACTCATACCCATATCATTCGAGGATCTCATGGAACTATATGAAGCCACTCAGGTGACGGATGAACTGATGGAAGCCTTTCAACGGCTTGTGCCCCAGCTTTCCTCCACCAATCCTCCACCCACCCGCGCAGAGCTGGAAGACATGGTCTACTCGCAAGCCAGCCATGTATTGATCGCCCGCGGCGAGGATGGACGCATTCTGGGGACGCTCACCCTGGTCGTGTTCCGCATTCCCACCGGCGTGCGCGCCTGGATTGAAGACGTGGTGGTGGATGGTGCCGCGCGTGGTCAGGGCGTCGGTGAAGCGCTGACCCGCTATGCGCTCGAAGTGGCGCGCAGTCTGAATGCCAGAACGGTGGATCTGACCTCCCGCCCCTCGCGCGAAGCCGCCAACCGTCTGTACCAGCGCGTGGGATTCGAAATGCGCGAATCCAACCTCTACCGCTTCACGTTGGTGAAAAAGTCATAGGATGGATCAACCCGGTTTTGTGGTGTATCTGGCATTCCCGGCGGAGGAAAACGCCCGCGAAGCCGCATGGGAACTGGCAGCCATGGGTCTCGCCGTGGACCTTGAACCCGGCATGAACGAAGGCGGCTGGGGCTTGGCGGTCCATTTGCGCGCCGGAGAAGAGCCTGCCAGCGCTGTAGAAAATATGCAGCCCGTCATAGAAGACTACGACGGGCTGCTCGATCACTGGGATCTTGATGGGAACGAGGAAGACGAAGAGGAATAATCGATTTTCCTACTTCACATCGGTGTATTTTGACTCGTCCAGTTCCCGGCGCAGTTTCTCTTCCTCGCTCGGTTCGGCAACCTGCGGTGCAGCCTGCGCATCGCGGCGTTCCGCCGCTTCGGCTTCGCGCAGCTTTTCCAGACTCACAATTTTCATCACACCCCATTTGCCGCAGTTTTCACAGCGGTCGAATTTAACCCTCGGACCAAGGTTGAAACCCATCCA
>JBDKTF010000087.1:0-4040 GCA_039680295.1 Anaerolineaceae bacterium | reverse complement strand
CTCGGCGTGGGGATATATTGTTCGTTTTATTCCGGTGGGGATCGGCATGGGGTTATTCCAGTCGCCCAACAACAGCGCAGTGATGGGCGCCTCGCCGCGCAACCGGCTGGGGGTGGCGTCCGGGCTGCTTGCCATCACCCGCACGCTGGGGCAGACGACCGGCATCGCCGCGCTGGGCGCGCTGTGGGCAACGCGCGTACTGGCTCATGCCGGGGCGGCTGTGGATGGAGGCGCACCGGCAGCGTCAGCGGCTGCGCAGGTGGCGGGACTGCACGACACAACACTGGTGATGGTTGGGCTGCTGGTTGCGGCAGGATTATTGAGCGTCTGGGCGCTGCTGCGCGAAAAGCAGGTCGCGCGTTCAGAGGTTTAATCGCCCCGGATCAATGTCTGGATGGCGGGCAGAGCCTCACGGGCAGCCTGTTCGCCCGCGGCGATGGCTTCGCGCGCGCGTGGAAATCCGCGGTACACATCGATTTCCCGTGGAATGGGGGGCAAAATGAATAAATCGGGGGGAGATTCTTTCAACCGTTGACGGGTGGCTTCGACGGTGATGACCATGATGAGGTGATAGAACTGGTTGAACAGATCGGGCATGGGAACGGGCGGACGCGCGTCTGGCGCGGCTGTTGACCGCTGGAGGGCATTTTCCACATCCACGGCGATCACCACATCGGCGCCAAGCTGCCGGGCGATGTTCACCGGAACGTTGTTGAGTACACCTCCGTCCACCAGCCGGTAGCCATCCATTTCCACCGGGGCGAACAATCCGGGCACAGACATGCTCGCCAGCACCGCCGGAAGCAGAGGACCGCGCGTGAAAATGATCTCCTGCGCAGAAATCAGGTCTACGGCGTTCAACCCCAACGGAAACCGCAGATCTTCGATGCGGCGCTGCTCTCCCAGCAGATTCGCCAGGTAAGACCTGACCCGGTTCCCCTGCATCAGTCCGCGGCGCGGGGGGTGAATATCCACCAGCCGCATCATGCTGCGCATGCTGGAAAATTCCAGCGCGCGGGCTTCCATCTCCTGGGGAGAATATCCCACCGCATACGCAGCGGCAAGAATCGCGCCCATGCTGGTTCCGCTGATCAGGTGAATGGGAATTTCTGCCTGCACCAATACCTTCAACACACCAATGTGCGCCAACGCGCGTGCACCACCACCCCCCAACGCCAATCCAATCCGGCGTGCGGTCATGGCTTCCTCCTTCTTCAGGTGAAGGTGATCTGGTTGCGACCGGCTTTTTTGCTTTGATACATGGCTTCATCTGCCCGGCGCAGAAGGCAATCCTGCGTATCTCCTGGATGAACCAGGGTGACGCCAATGGAAATGGTGGGAGAACAGGGAACGCCATTGAATGACTGCCAGGTGGTGCTGGTCAGCACACAGGCGCGGTTGGCAATCACCGCAAGCTGTTCTGTATCCACACCGTCGATGATGGCGATGAACTCATCTCCGCCCCACCGTCCCAGCAAATCGCGCTGGCGCAGGCTGTTGGCGAGGGTCTGGCTGACCATTTTAAGCACCAGGTCCCCGGCTTCATGTCCGAAGGTGTCGTTGATGCCTTTGAAGTTATCCAGGTCGATGAAGAGAACGCCAAACTCGCCAATTTCTTTGCGTTGATATTGCGCCAGGTGGCGGGAAATTTCCAGTTCCATATAACGCCGGTTGGTCAGACCGGTCAGCGGGTCTTTCATGGCGATATTGGTGATTTCTTCCAGGCGGCGCCGGAAGGCAATTTGGGAGGTGTTGTCGTTGAAAATTTCCACGGCGCCAATGATCGCGCCCGCATCATCGAGGAGCGGGGTGACCCGAACATGCACCGGCACGCGGTGACCTGATTTATGGCGCAGGTAAACTTCGTTTTCCCGCGGCTGACCATCTGCCATGGTCTTTGCCAGCGGGCACATGGCTGAACACAGGCTGTTTCCTTCAGCATCCACATGCTGGAGGATGTTATCAGCGCAGCATTTACCCAGCACTTCTGAGGCAGAGAAGCCCGAAATCTCTTCTGACGCGCGGTTCCATAACTGGATTTGCCGTTTCAGGTTGACGACATACACCCCGTCGTACAGGTGATCCAGAATGCGTCTGAGCCGTTTTTCGTCCGATTCCATACTCGGGCTCCTCTGCGAAGGGGAGAGACTAGGACGGTTGGTCTGCCATCATCATGCGCGCGGTACGGCGGGCAATTTCCACGGCGTAGTTGGTGCCGCGGTCCCAGGGGTAAACCTGACTCATACTGGCAAAGTACAGACCCGGAATGGGGGTTTGAATGGCGGGGATGTTTTGCGAGTGGTTGACCAGCGGGATCGGTTGGGCATAGGCGGTGCGGTAGATCCACGAGGCGCGCACCCACTCGGGTTTGAACTCGGGGTTGATGCGGGCGAGCGAAGGCAGGAAGCGTTGAAGCAGTTCTTCCTTGCTCAAATGGAAGTACTCGTGATCGGGGTCGAGATAATCGCCAATGTAGATGATATGATCGCCGCCAAAGTGCTGGCTGGAGACAAAATTGGTGTGTTCCACCAGCGAAAGGAAGGGGAAGCCCGCCGCTTTGGGACTGTTGTACCAGTAATACCCTTCGGGGGAAAACTGGTGGGTGAGGGCGATGGTCATGACCACGGCGCCCATGCTTTTGAGGTTCAGCAGACCTTCGAGGTACTCGGGCGGCAGCGAAGGCGCCATGTGCGCCAGCAGCGCCGGAGAGGTGGTGGACATGCACTGGTCGAAATCCACTCTGCCGTGATCGGTTTCCAGCGTCAGACCCCCTTCTGGGCGGGATTCGATGCGGCGCACCGTGGAATTGAGATGGATCCTGACGCCCATGCCGCGCAGGCGGTCGGCGAACAAATCGCTGAACGCCTGAAAACCGCCTTCGAAGGTGCCCAGGCGGGTGGTGCGGGCGTGCATGCGCGCCCACATCCATGCCATGTTGACCTGTTTGGCATATTCCCTGCCAAATTTGCCGATCACCATGGGTTCCCACATCTTTTCGTAGACACTGTTACCAGCGTATTTGCGCATCCAGGCGTCTACGGTGGTTTTTTCGAGGGTGCGCCAGTTATTCGACAGGCGCAGATACAGCCCCACCAGACCGAAGCGGATTTTGTTGATGCCCCAACCCAGCCCGGGGTACATGATCGCCGCGGGGATGGAGTCGAAGGGGCGGAATTTTCCGTTGTCGTACATCACGGTCAGCGGGCGCGGGAAGAAGACCTTGCTGCGCAGACCCAGTTCGTCGATCAGCCCGAGCATTTCGGTATCCGACGCGAACCAGTGGTGGTAGAAGTGTTCCACCGACCATTCCCATTTTTCATCCTTAAAACCGGAAGCCAATCCGCCCACGTGATCGGCGGCTTCATAGATACTGACTTCATGACCGGCTTTTGCCAGATCGTAAGCGGCAGCCATGCCCCCAATCCCGGCGCCAATGATTGCGATTTTCATAAATTCGCTCCAGTGATCCTTTGTTACACGTTTCCGTGCGTGATGCTTCTCTGTAATTTTACCCCACCCCTCCAACTCCCCTCCCCGCAGGTGGTGCATGGATTTGATACGGACAGTTATGCGGGGAGGGGAGCGTATTATTTTGAAAGGTGAGGGGCTTTGCCCCTCACCTTTCAAAATATCTTACCCATGGGTGGGCGAGGGATTTCAAGGTTCCAAAAAGTCGAAAATATTGAAGCTGATTCTCAAATGCATTTTTTTCCATCCCAGACCATCAGGAGAAGTGGTTTACAAGAAGATGATGAGATGGAATATGGTTTATCAATCACCCAATGGTGCGGTTGCCTTTTCTTCTTCGTCTTTGGCGGTGGGGAGTTTGTCGCCCCAATGGAAGCCTTCGCGGGCAAAATATACTGCGCCGAGGATGGTGATGGGCAGCCAGAGCACGGCGTGCAGTACCAGGGTGTACCCGGCGGCAAGGGCTTTATCCACGCCGTAGGCTTGCAGGAGGGCGATGCCGGGGGTATCAAAGGTGCCGATGTATCCCGGCGCAGACGGCAGGGTGGTGGCGAGATTGACGATCCCGTTCA
>JBDKTF010000130.1:0-3394 GCA_039680295.1 Anaerolineaceae bacterium | reverse complement strand
ATGCAATTGCCGCCGAGGATGTCACCCGAATGGTGATGGCGCGCAGCCTGGAAATCTGGAAGGCAGCTCTGCAAACAACCTCCGCCGATTGAATTCATCTTCTTGTTCCGACTGCGGCGGTTCACCCTAAAATTCATGAGGTTACCATGTGGCATCGTGGCTGGCGTGATTCGATCTGGTCTGCAATGGACCAACCCTGGGATATGGTCATCATTGGCGGCGGCATTACCGGCGCAGGGCTGCTGCGCGAAGCCGCCCAGGCAGGGCTGCGGGTGTTATTACTCGAAGCCCGCGACTTCGCATTTGGCACATCGAGCCGTTCGTCCAAACTGGTGCACGGCGGCTTCCGCTACCTGCGCAACGGGCAAATCAGCGTCACGCGCGAATCGGTTCGTGAACGTGAATGGATGCTGCACGAAGCTCCGCATCTGGTCACCCCGCTTAAATTCCTGCTTCCCAGCTATGCCAGCGCCGGTACACCCAAATGGCAGCTGGGTCTGGGCGTCTTCCTTTACGATGTGCTTGCGCCCAAATGGGCGCACCGCGGTTATTCCGTCCAACAACTGATGCGGCTTTGTCCACTCATGAATCCCACCGACCTGCAAGGGGGGTACGAGTATTTCGACAGCGAAGTGGACGATGCCCGTCTGGTGCTGCGCGTGATCCGTGAAGCCGTTCAGACCGGCGGTGTGGCGTTGAACTATGCCCCTGTCGAACGCCTGCTGCGCACCGCGGACGGGCAGGTTTGCGGTGTGGTCGTTCGGGATGCAGATGATTTCGCCGGACGAACACTGGAAATCGAGGCAAAGGTGGTCATCAATGCCGCCGGTCCCTGGTCAGATGAAGTGCGCAGCCAGGTTGGCGCTGCTCCTCGTCTGCGCAAACTGCGCGGCAGTCACCTGGTGTTCGACGCAGAGCGCTTACCCCTCAAACAGGCAGTCACATTGCTGCACCCCGCCGATAATCGCGCCATGTTTGCGTTCCCCTGGGAGGGAACAACCGTCATTGGCACAACCGACCTCGACCATCCTGCCGATCTGGATCAGGATGATCCGTTTGCCACCCCCGAAGAGATCGATTACATGCTGGCAGCCGCGCGCTTCAGCTTTCCTGCAGCCGATTTGACCCCGGCGGATGTTCTCTCCACCTATTCAGGACTGCGCCCCGTGATCAATACCGGTAAGGCAAGCCCTTCGCAGGAATCGCGCGCGCATGTCGTCTGGCAGGAAGACGGGTTGATCACCCTCACCGGTGGAAAATTGACCATCTTCCGCATCATGGCAAAGCAGGCGCTCCAGCTTGCCAGCTCACGTCTGCCCGGCTCTCCCGATTTCACCCTTCCGCGGCGCATCTTCAATCCTCTCCCGCGCAGCCTGCCCGCCCCGCTGCCCGTGGATATCAATCAACTGTCGTATCTGTTGGGACGCTACGGAGCAGAAACCCCAGCCTTGTTGAGCAGCATGCCCGCCGGTGAGTTCACCTGCATCCACGCGCTGCCCTCTGTATGGGCAGAACTGCGTTGGGCGGCGCGTGAAGAGGGTGTGGTGCACCTGGATGATCTGCTGCTGCGCCGTGTGCGTTTGGGCATACTGCTGCCCAACGGTGGAGCGGAGGAGTACGATCATATTCGGGCATTGGCTCAGGATGAACTGGGCTGGGATGATGACCGTTGGGAATCGGAATGGAATGCGTATCTGGATCTCTGGCAGCGGCGTTACAGCCCCACCCCGGGGGAATCCTCCATCTCCCTGAATGTAAGTCATGCTTCAGCGCTGTCCGCCTGAAAAAGCGCGGCGACCAGCGTACCTCTTTTCAGTCAAATCTTCGGCGTTCGATTTGCGATTCTGAAGAACGTTTTTCACACCCATATCACCATCCAAGGCAGGCACCTCATGGCAACTTCCGCATCCTTCACTCCCCAATGGTACGAAGAAGAAACTCCCGATGGATCCTACCGCTCGCTGTTCAAATGGGGTGATCCCAAAGAATTTAAACATCCCAACCGGCGTCTGGTGAAATTGATCATGGAAACTTTCGGCATGACCCCTGCCGACTTCACTGCCCGTCAGAAAATGGGGTTGGAAACCGTGCCGGATGACATCCCCGTAACCCTCACGCCAGACCAGATCGCCGCGCTTCAAGCCATCGTCGGCGGGGAACACCTCGCCACCGACACCTACACCCGCATCAAGGTCTCCTACGGTGCAGGCATGATCGACGCGCTGCGTCTGCGCCGCGGCTGTGTGGAAAACCTGCCCGACGTGGTCGTCACTCCGCGCAGTAAAACTGAAATCGAAGCAATCGTGCGTTTTTGCGATGAGCAGCGCCTTCCGCTCTACGTGTTCGGTGGCGGGTCTTCGGTCACACGCGGCATGGAAGCCGTGAAGGGCGGCGTCACCCTCGACATGAGCGCCCACATGAACCACGTGGTTCGTTTCAACGAAGTGGACCAGACCATCACCGTGGAAGCCGGGATGTGGGGTCCGCAGTTGGAACAGGCGCTCAACCGCGCCCCCGAGCTGTTCGGCGCATCCCACCGCTACACCTGCGGGCATTTTCCCCAATCCTTTGAATATTCATCGGTGGGCGGCTGGGTGGTCACGCGCGGCGCCGGACAAAATTCCACCTACTACGGCAAGATCGAGGATATGGTCATCGCGCAGGAATACATCACCCCTGTCGGCACGCTCAAGACCGCCGAACACCCCCGCGCCGCCACCGGACCCGACATGGATCAGGTGATGATGGGCGGTGAAGGCGCTTTCGGCGTGCTGGCGGAAGTGACTCTGCGCGTTTTCCGTTGGATGCCCGAAAATCACCGCCACTTCGCCTATATGTTCCGCAACTGGGAGTCTGCCCAGCGTACCGCCCGCGCGGTCATGCAGGGAGAATTTGGCTTCCCCTCGGTATTCCGCCTGTCTGATCCCGAAGAGACCGATGTGGCGATGAGACTGTACGGCATCGAAGGCACACCCGCCGATTCCATCCTCAAAACCCTGGGATACCAACCCATGCAGAAATGCCTGCTGCTCGGCTTCACCGAAGGCGAACGCGGTTTCAGCCGCCATGTGGATCGCCAGATTCGCCGCCTGTGCCGCGCTGCGGGCGCTTTCGATCTGAGTCCCTTCCGGGTGGCGCAGGCGTGGGAGAAAAGCCGCTTTCGCGATCCCTATATGCGTGAAGATTTGCAGGATTACGGCATCCTGATCGATACACTGGAATGCGGCGTCACCTGGTCGCAAATGCCCGAAGTGCACGCCCGGGTCCGTCAGGTGGTTAAAAATCGCCCCGGCACCATTTGCATGACGCATATTTCCCATGTCTACCCGCAGGGCGGCAACCTGTATTTCATTTTCATCGCCCGCATTGACACCATCCGTGAATACCTCGATCT
>JBDKTF010000449.1:0-15150 GCA_039680295.1 Anaerolineaceae bacterium | reverse complement strand
ACCTGACGCGCCAGATCGACCAGACGCGGTGGTGAGATCTTCTTTCCACCCCCGGTCAGGGTCGATGTGCCGAGTTTGACAACGATTCGTTTCACGAGATGAGAGGTCGATTGCATGATCGATGATTATACCAAGTTCCAGGATCCTGTTACCGCCCACTACAGACGATTTTTGAGAGGCATGAGGACATTCCCATACGGTAGTGATTTCGATCGCGAATTGCCGAAGTATTTGAATGTAATCCATCTGCATGACCAAAAGGGGATCACTTCGTGGAACATTTCTGAACGAACTGATATACTTAAAATATGATCGAAATTACTTCTTCCATAAAAATCGACGAGAGCGAGCTGCAATTCGATTTCATCCGTGCGTCGGGACCCGGCGGACAGAATGTGAACAAGGTCGCCACGGCGGCGCAACTGCGCTGGGACGTGCGCGCCACGGCTGCGCTGCCGGAGGAAGTGAAAACGCGCCTGCTGAAAATCGCCTCGAACCGCATCACCGAAGAAGGCGTATTAATCATCGAGGCGAAACGCTTCCGCACCCAGGAGCAAAACCGGCTGGATGCGCTGCGGCGTCTGACCGTGCTGGTGCAACAGGCGCTGGAACAGCCCAGGGTGCGCAAACCCACCCGTCCCAGCGTCACTGCCCGTGCAGCCCGGGTGGGGGAGAAGAAGAAACACGGCGAGATCAAGCGGTTCCGGCGTTACGATCCGGATGAGTGGGAATAGATTCGGCTTTTAAATCATCAGATCCCCGGAGGGTGCACCCTCCGGGGATCTGTTTTCAGGGGACCGCTGCTATTATTCGAATTAAACCTGGTAGGGGACCTCTACGATGACGACCGGCTGGAAGAGCAGTGCCACCCGCAGCATCAGCGCGGTCTGGGCGTGAAGCAGGTTTTCCCACCAGTGGGCGGGGACAAACTGCGGCACCACAATGGTCAGCAGTTCACCGCGCTTGTGATTGGCGCTGATCTTTTCGATGTATTCCACCACCGGCTCCACCAACAGCCGATAGGGAGACTGCAGGATGACCAGGCGAATGCCTTCTCCATAGATATCCCATTTGGCGCGCACCTTCTCGGTTTCCTTTGGATCGACCGAAACGTGCACTGCGGTCACATCCGAACCCATCGACATTGCGTAATCCAATGCCGCCAGCGAACCGCGGTGCACGCCAGAGATGAGTACGACCACGCGGTGGTGGGCGACGCGCGGACGACCGTGGTAATTATCGAGGGATAATTTTGCCGCCAGAGACTTGTAGTGATGATGGATGCCGAAAAAGACGGACACCATCAACGGGATCAGGAAGATGATAATCCAGGCGCCTTCCTTGAATTTCGTAACAGCGAAGACGATCATCACAATGAGGGTGCAGATCGAGCCAAAGCCGTTGACCACGATTTTCCATTTCCAGTTCTTATCGTGGGTGATCACCGACCCCGGCTCGACGATTTCCTCGCCGGGTTTCAGATGCCCCGATTTCCACCAGCGCCGCGCCATACCGGCTTGCGAAAGGGTGAAGGAGAGGAACACCCCAATAGCGTAAAGCGGAATCAGGCGGGTAACGCTTGCGTGGAAGATAATAATTAACAAGGAGGCAATGGCAGCCAGGGCGACAATACCCCAGGAGTAGACCAGACGGCTGCCGCGGAAAGTCATCTGACGGGGCAAAAAACCATCCCCGGCGTGCAGCGCACCCAGGCGTGGAAAGTCGGCGAAGGCTGTGTTTGCCGCCATGATCAGGATGACCGCGGTACCGGCGATGATCGCGAGGTAAAGAACACCCTGCCCGCCAAAAACGGTACGACCAAGCTGTGAAATGACCGTTTCGCTTTCAGAATAGACAGCGCCGATTTTTCCTGAAATGAAGGAAATGCTCAAGAAGAGCGTTCCAAGGATGGCGGACATCCACACCAGGGTGATGCCCGCGTTGCGGCTGCGCGGCTCTTTAAAAGCGGTGATGCCGTTGGAAATGGCTTCAATGCCGGTCATCGCAGATGTGCCGCTGGAAAATGCATGCAGCAGCAGGAAAGGCGTCACCACGCCTACCGTGTTGATGAGCGAATCAGTCGGCGGATTGACAACCGTGCCGAGGTTGCCGGAGAAGAAACGGGTCAACCCGACGCCCACGGTGATGAACATCACGACGACAAAGAAGTAGGTCGGAATGGCGAAGATCTTCCCCGATTCTTTGACGCCGCGTAGGTTGAGCAGCATGATCAGCAGCACCAACCCCACAGCGATTTCCACCTTCCAGATGGCAAGGGCGGGAAACGCCGAAATGATTTGCGCGACACCGGAGGAGATGGAAACTGCCACGGTGAGGATGTAATCGGTGAGCAGCGCGGCGCCAGCCGTTTGGGCAGGCAGTTCGCCCAGGTTATCGCGCGCAACAATATATGCGCCACCGCCGCCCGGGTAGGCGTGGATGGTCTGCTCGTAAGAAATCGTCACAATGATCATCAGCGTGACGATCGCGAGTGAAATGGGAAAAACATAGCCCAACGCACCGCTGCCTGCCAGCGCCAGAATGAACATAATTTCCTGCGTGGCGTAAGCGGTGGACGAGAGGGCGTCGGAGGCAAAAACTGCCAGCCCGACCGTTTTGGAAATGGTCTGGTGGGGGGCATCGGCGGTTTGGAGCGGTCTGCCAATTAACCATTGGCGCCAGTTTCTCTTTATGGGTTTCTGTGAAGATTCTTCAAAGACAGTGGTTCCAGGAAAACTTTCAACTCTCATTCAAAATTCCTTTTGAGATCGATCCGCTCTGAATTTTTAATGCGGTGAAAACGCATCAGACGTTTAGGATGATTCATCCCAATGCAGTGGATTCAGAACGGTATCGTTGAAAACAATAAAACTTCCTTATGAATCGAGACACGAGGTGCTTCGATTCATAAGGAAGTATAAAGAGCGGATATAAATTCCGCACAAAAAAAGGCGGCTGTGTATAAAGAAAAAATAAATGTTTTCCGGTCTAGTCGCCGGTTTTGTAGCGATAGCCGATACCCGGTTCGGTCAGGATGATTTGCGGTTCATCCGGGTTGACTTCCAGCTTCTTGCGCAGTTGCCCGATATACACGCGCAGATATTCCACATGGTCGGATTCTGCAAACCCCCAGACGTAGTTCAAAATTGCATCATGGGTCAGCACGCGGTCGGCGTGTGCCGCCAGATAGGACAGCAGTTTGAATTCGGTGGCGGTAAGGCGAATTTCTTCACCTCCCCGGGTGACGATGTGACGCGCCAGATCGATGCTCACCTGTCCTGCTTGAATGATGTTGCTGGCGGCGCCGACGGATTGCTCGGAATGACGCAGTGCCACCCGGATGCGCGCCAGCAGCTCTTCGATGCCGAAAGGTTTGGTCAGGTAGTCATCTGCGCCTTTGTCCAGCGCAGCCACCTTGTCTTTTTCACTGTCGCGCACCGAAAGCACAATGATCGGTACGCGCGACCATTCGCGGATCTGCTCGCAAACCTGCTTGCCGTCCATGTCTGGCAGGCTCATGTCGAGAATAATAATATCGGGGGGTTGGGCTACCGCCAGTGCAATGCCCGCTTCGCCGGTGGACGCAGTTTCCAACCGAAAATGGTTGGCAGCCAGAATGGTTTTGAGCGCGCGCAAGATTTGCGGTTCGTCATCAATGATCAAAACGAGCGGATCTTTATTCATCTTCGGTTTCCTTTGGAATTTCAGGGCGCACCCCGTTAAGGGTGAGCGGCAGGGTAAAGTGGAAGACAAAAAATTCCGGTTGGTTCTCCGCCCAGATTTTTCCACCGTGGGCTTCGATGATGCCTTTGCAAATGGACAATCCCAGACCGGTGCCCATCACCCGGTCGGCAGCCGTAATGCGATGAAATTTATCGAAGATGCGTTCCAGATCCTCCACAGGCACCTTGGGGCTCTGGTTCATCACTACCACATGAAGAAAATCTCCCTGACTGTAAGCCCGCATGCGGATAATGGTTCCCCGCGGCGCATATTTGATGCTGTTGCTGAGCAGGTTGATGAATACCTGCTCGATCATCACATAATCGGTCGGCACGAGGGGCAGGTCATCTGGAAAATCCGCTTCCAACTGATGATCTTGAAGCTGCTTGCGCATTTTTGAAGCCGCCCCCAGGGCAATCTCGCCAATGGCGTTCCAGTTACGCTGCAGATTGAGCGCGCCCGACTCGATGCGCGACATGTCGAGCAGGTTTCCCACCAGCTGGTTGAGTTTATCGGTCTCGTCTTCGATCATTTCCAGCAGTTCGCCGCGGGCGGGGGTATCCCAATCCACCGTGCCGCTGCGCAGGCTGGACACCGATGCCTTAATGGCTGCCAGCGGCGAACGCAGTTCATGCGAGACGGAGCTGAGCAGTGAAGATTTAAGCCGGTCGGATTCTTCAAGAACCTGGGCTTTGTACTCGCTTTTCGTCAAACGAATGCGCTCGATGGACAGAGCCCCCTGGCTGGTAAAGGCTTCCAACAACCGGGTTTCTTCTTCGGTGAGGTGCGATTGTTCGCGCCACAGGCGAATTTCGCCTTCCTGACGCCGGGCGGTTTTCAACGGCAGGCTGAGGAGGGGCGGAAAAGGAGGCGTTTCAGCGTTGGGCGCCGATGCCGTTTGCTGAAGTTTGCCGGTTTCATCATTCAGCACCACATCCACGTGTTCGAAATCAAAGGTTTTCAGGGTGTGGTTCGCCAGGGTCTGGGCGATACTGGCGGTATCCTGCAAGGAGGCGAGCGCTGATATCAGCTTGTACATGCGGGTGGCTTCCCATTCACGGATGCGCGCCAGACGGGTACCCTCCCGTGCCTGACCGATGAGCTGGCTCATGACCACCGCTACAACCAGGAAGATGATCAGGGTGATCAAATCCTGGTTCTGATGTACCAGCAGGGTATAGTAAGGCGGGATGAAGTAATAATTGAACGCCAGAAAAGCCAGAATCCCCGCCAGGATTCCCGGTGTCAATCCCCATAATACGGTGCTGCCCATGACCGGCAGCAGGAAAATCAGGGCGATGATCTGAATCTCGAGGTGGGGTTCGAGGCGGTCCAGAAGGAACGCCGTCAGAACGATGATAGCCAGTGCCGCCAGATGACGGTAAAATTGCGGGAGGAGTTGGGTGAGAAGAAACTTTTTCATATGGGGCAGAAAATGCCAGACGCGAATATTCGAAAATGAATCCAAAACTATTGTACCCGATATGGTAAAGGGCTGTGCGCCAGCCTGCGGAGCAGAAAAAGAGCTTTGATGTAAAATAAAGGAAAGATGACGCAGGAGTTCAGCATGGATGAAGCAGTTCTATATAAACGTATTGCCGATTCGTTCCGAAAGCAGATTTTCGACGGTGTGCTCAAACCGGGCGACCGGCTGCCATCCATCCGCGAGCTGACCCAATCGTGGAATTGCACCCCGGGGACGGTGCAGCGCGCTTACCGCAAACTGGCGCAGGATGGGCTGGTGATCAGCCGGGCGGGACAGGGAACGCGCGTGGTGGGCAGCCTTTCCCGGCAGCACCTGGAACAGCAGGTTCCTTTGCGCAGGGCAGCGATGGTGCATCAGGCAGAAGCGTTTCTATTGGAGATGCTTACCGCGGGGTATACGCTGGAGGAAGTGGAGCGGGCGTTTATTCTGGCGATGGACCGCTGGCGTGCGCTTGACCTGGAAGCCCAATCGGAACAGCCGCCGGCAAGCCTGCGCTTTTCAGGCAGCCATGATGTGGCGGTGATTTGGGTTGTCGGGCATATTTCTGAGATTATCCCCGGCGTGGATGCGAGCGCCAATTTCACCGGCAGTTTGGGCGGATTGATTGCCCTGGCGGAAGGCGATGCCGACCTGGCAGGCTGCCACCTGTGGGATGAAGAAACGCAGACCTATAACGAACCCTATCTGCGTAAACTTTTCCCGGGTCGAACGATGCGTATTACCCGGCTTGCGGATCGACGGCTGGGTTTAATTCTGGCGAATGGCAATCCGTTGGGGATTCGGGCGGTAAATGACCTGGCGCGCCTTGGGGTGCGGATGATCAATCGCCAACAGGGTTCGGGCACGCGAGTGTGGCTGGATGCCGAGCTGCACCGGCTGGGTATCCATGCAGACAGCCTGACCGGATACGCTGATGAGGCGGCGACCCATTCCGAGGTGGCGTGCGCGGTGGCTGAAAACCGGGCGGATGTCGGCATGGGGTTGGAATCCGCTGCCAATTCTTTTGGATTGGACTTTATCCCGCTGGTAAATGAACCGTATGAACTGGTGTGTACCGAGGAGCGCGCCCTGTCAGAACCGCTGATGCGCTTGCTGACATGGCTTGGAACACCGGCGGCGCAGGCGGCAATGGCGGGCTTGAAAGGATATGATTTATCACACTGCGGGGAATATCGAACGTTGGTGTTATAAACTGCTTCTTAAGAATAAAAAGTTGTCTGCGAACGAACGCCGATGAAGCGGGTATATTCAGAAAAAGCGTGAACACCGGCAGATGCGAAAATACAACCGGCGCCCATCGTTAGAACGGGCGCCGGCTGTGGTTTCAACGAATTGGCAATCACTCTACCGCGACCATGACGCTGGACGCTTTGATCACCGCATAAACCTCTTTCCCTTCTTTTAACCCCAACTTTTCCGCTGATTCTTTCGTGATGATGGAGACCACTTCAACACCGCTGGCGACCTCGATCACGACTTCTGTGTTGACCGCTCCGACGATGATTTTCTTGACTTTTCCTTTAAGAACATTTCGGGCACTCAATTTCATCGGACACCTCCTGTCTGATAAAATTAATTTTACAATTTTTATCCAGTTAATTCAATAGGTTTCGCTGGAATGGGATGCGCTCCATTCTGATCCTTGCCGCCAATTGTCTGACCCAGATGATCCAGCAGCATTTTTCCGGATAGGGAAAAATCACAGATCATTCAACAATACGCCCTCGGGTCCGCGGTGAACTTCCCACGGGTAGACAATATGTGCGTCGGTGATTGCGGCGAAATAATCGGGACGTACCGCGCCGAAAAGATTGCGGTATGGATTGAAATGCAGCACACAGGTATAGGGCACGCCGCCCGCCGCCGAGATGCGGTTTTTTACCGCGGTGATGGTTCTGCCGGAACCCCACACATCGTCCACCACCAGAATCCGCCTCCCGGTGAGCAGCTTTTCTTCGGGAAACTGCAGAAAGGTAGGCCAGGCGAGCAGACGGTTCTTGTCTTTTTCGTTTTCCATCTGTGCAGGAAAATCCACGGCAGCGGTAAAGATATTGGTGATCTGCATCAGTTCTGCCATGATTCCGCCGGGCACCAAACCACCGCGGGTGATCATGACCATGGCGTCAAATTCGATTTCAAATTGGGGCATCAGGTGATCAATACATTGATCGACATCATTCCAGGTTAAAATTTCTCGCCGCATCTCTTCTTCCTTGCACGTGATTTCAAATCAAGACAGTACGGTTGCCAGAGGCGTTGGAGCCACTGCGTGCGTCACAGACCCCTCTGTAAGAGCAATTTCTTCGCCGCGCGCCCACATGAAGAGGCAGGTATGATAAATCGATGAGGTGTAATTGTTCAGCATTACTGCCAGCATCACCAGCACGGTGGCGATCAACATACCTGCTGCAACCCCGCTGACCATGTGCCAGGCATTGCCCTGGCTGGTTGTGACCAGCTGGTTGCCCACGTAGAAGCCCAGAATCACGCCGCCGGCGCCGAACACCAGCCCGGTGATGGTGTTGATCAGGCGGACTGCCACCGCATTGACGCTGACCAGCAGCAGGTTCTTGTGGATCATTTCAGCGGCGCGCTTCACGCCGTCTTTCAATTTAAGGTCTTCGATGACCATGGCGGGCAGGATGAGAAAGGTGGCTTCGGTCCAGATGGCGCTGATCCCTTCGCCGAGCAGCGTGTATACAGCGCTTCTTTTGTTGCCGCGGATGATCGGTTTAAACAATGTCACCAGCGCAGACGCACCCGCCAGACCGAGCAGGTCCAGCCATCTTCGCCGCACAATCTCCCAGGCGTGATCCATGCGTCCTCCGCCTTCCAGCAAATAGCCGTAGAACATATCCACGGTCAGCGCGGAAAAGATCGATCCCGCGATCAGCATGGCAATCAGCGCCAGGACGCACAATAAACCGACAAGCGCCTGCCCGGCAGGGGTGTTTCCCCACCAGACAACCACAGGCGAAATGAATAGAAAGCCAATCACGCCGATTCCCAATCCAGCCAGCAGCGTAAACAGGGTCGGCTTGATCAGGTTGGGATCAGCCTGAATCATTTGAAAGGTTTGTTTCATTAAGGAAAAACCGCGTCGTAAACGATACATGTGGGTCGGACTCTCCTCAAACCGTGAATTAATTATAACGTGATTCAGATTTGAGCCAGGCTGAAAACGGTGTCATCTTAGAGCAGGGATGGCGGGTCAATTTCGACCCGTACATGTTCGGGGAGATCCTTGCCGCGCAGCGCAGGGACGGGATCGGGACCGCGCAGGATGATCTGCCAGCGGTAGGCGCCGCCCATCCGGCTGAAGTAGCACGGCACCGGACCGATGAGTTCCGTGGCGGTTTTTTCGGCGGCGCGCAGCCAGCCGCGCACATCCCCCGCCAGTTTTTCAGCGGTCGCCTGGGCGTGCTCATTGGATGCGTCGCGGATTTCAAGGCGTACCAGACGTTGGTAAGGCGGATAGCCCAGACGCCGCCGATATTCCATTTCACGGGCATAAAAGGCGTCGTAATCGTGGCGGCTGGCGGCTTGAATGGCGTAATGATCGGGTTGAAAGGTCTGGAAGATGGCGCGCCCGCCCAGCGGACTGCGCCCGGCGCGACCTGCCACCTGGGTGAGCAGTTGGAAAGTGCGTTCTGCGGAACGGTAATCGGGCAGGTTGAGCGAAACATCTGCCAGAACCGCCCCCACCAGCGTGACCAACGGCAGGTCCAATCCCTTGGCGAGCATCTGGGTGCCCACCAGAATGTCGGCGCGGTGATTGGCAAAATGCGCCAGGATGATTTCGTGCGCGCCTTTTTCGCGGGTGGTGTCGGCATCCCAACGCAGGGTGTGCGCAGATGGGAAGAGCGCCTGCACCTCGGCTTCCACCTTTTCGGTTCCTGCACCCAGGGGACGCAGCGCACGGCTGCCGCAGGTGGGGCATTTGAGGGGCATCTGTCGGTGGTACCCGCATTGGTGGCAGAGCAGGGTTTCGGGGTGGGTATGGTGCACCAGCGGCAGGTCGCAGCGCGGGCAGTGCACCGTGGTTCCGCAGTTGCGGCAGAAAACGTAGGTGGATGAGCCGCGTCGGTTGAGAAAGAGAATGGCTTGCTGGTTGGCGTCAAGCGTCTCTTTCAATGCCTGCTGCAAGGTTCGGCTGAACATGGATCGGTTGCCCGCTTTTAATTCTTCGCGCATGTCAACCACCTTGACGGGCGGCAGGGCTTGCAGTCTGGCTTCGCCTTCCACCGTTCCTTCGGCGGGCGTCAATCCCAGGCGGCGCGTTTGCTGTTCCACCGTCTGATGATGCGCCAGAATGCGTCCCGGCAGACTTAATCCGCGCCAGATGCCGCGTTCCACCCGGTAGGTTTGCGGCAGGCTGGGGGTGGCGGAGCCAAACAGGCAAACGGCATGAGCGATGCGAGCATACGTTTCGGCAGCGCGCACCGTGGAGAAATAGGGCGGCAGTTCGGTCTGGTCATACGAGGCATCGTGGCACTCATCCAGAACGATCAGCCCCACGTCGGGCAGGGGCGCAAACAGGGCAGAGCGCGGACCAACCACCACGGGCAGTTTTCCCGCGCGGATTCGCCGCCAGGTGTCGTAGCGTTCGCCGGGGGAAAGACGCGAATGAATCAGCCCCACCTGTCCGGGAAAACGCGCCAGCACGCGGCGCACAGTCTGCGGTGTCAGGGCGATTTCGGGAACAAGGAAGAGCACCTGCCTTCCCAGCCGCAGGGTCTCGGCGGCGGCGCGCAGGTAGATTTCGGTTTTGCCGGAACCGGTGACGCCGCGCAGCAGGTAAGGCGGAACGGGGGCGGTTTGCGCAGCCGCCAGCGCAGGGCACAGCGCGTCCCATACGCGGTGTTGATCAGCAGTCAATGCTGGTGGTTCTGCCAGGGGAACGTCCATTTCCGCCAGCGGATCGCGGATCACTTCGCTCTCGCCCAGCACGATCAACCCCAGGTCCGCCAGCTTTTGCAGATCGGGCAGCGTGGCGCCGCTTTCAGCGTAAACCCAGGGCAGATCCACTTCCCACGGTTCGCGGGTGAGGTAATCCAACACCGCGCGGCGGCGTTGAAATGCGGGGGTTCCCACGCGTCCCAACTGCGGCAGCGCGGCTTCAATTTCGGCGGGCGAAGCGGTGATGCGGGCGTTGCGCACCAATTTTGGGTGCACGGTGGGCGGCGGCAGCACGTTCTGGCTGCGCACCCAACCGCGGCGCGCCATGGCTTGCAGGGTTGGGCGCGGATTCTGGCGGGGAAAGGCGGTTTCGATCTGGCGCCCCCGCAGGCTGCCGCGTTTGGCGAACAGGTCGAGCAGGCGCAGCTCCAGCGGGTTGGGATGGATTTCGGGCGGCAGCGGATCGGGCAGCAGCCGGGTGTAGAGCGTATCCGCCTGTTGGCTCAAACCGGGCGGCAGCATGGCATCCATGCAAAGCGCCAGCGGCGTCAGGTTTTCGTTGCTCATCCAGCGCGCCAACGCCATCTGTGCCGGGGTGAGCGCCGGTTGTGGGTCCAGCAGATCCCCAACTGGTTTCGTGGTGGGCACTTCGGGTTCTGAGACGAAGGACAGCACCACCCCCTGAACGGTTTGCGAGCCGAAGGGAACCGTCACCAGACAGCCGGACGACACCTTGCCTTCCAGTTCCTCGGGAAGGTGGTAGTGGAAAACCCCCGTCACTCGGGGGATATTGACCGCCACTTCAACGTAAAGAGTCATGGTTGGCTGGGGGT
This sequence comes from Anaerolineaceae bacterium, assembly GCA_039680295.1. Lineage (GTDB taxonomy): Bacteria > Chloroflexota > Anaerolineae > Anaerolineales > Anaerolineaceae > JBDKTF01. The sequence goes on along the minus strand of JBDKTF010000449.1, from coordinate 4,209 downwards.
GACGAAAAGATCGTTCATCTGGGATGGCTTTCCGGGCGTCATTGTCCAAAGGTCGACGCCGGACCGCCGGGCAGCAGAACACTTTGCAGCATTTCATACGGGATGGTCACCTGCTGCAAACCGGCGGCGTATGCCGCCACCTGGTATGGGTCAAAGGTGATCACCAAACCTTCGGGGGTCAGATTCCAGCGGGTGAAGTTTTCCAATACGGGGGCGGCGCCGCTCTCATCTGCGCCGATGTCGCGTGCCTTCAACTGGCGAATGCATTCATCTGAAATCACCTGCAGATATGGCTGGTCGGTCTGGAAGAGGTCGGGCAGGTTAAGGACGCGGTGGTTGGCGAGATCATAATTCAGGGTAATGGCGGTGCTGCCGGGGTGCGCTGCGCCGGATACAAACCAGGAGTCGGTGAATTGAATGGAAATCAGATTCGGCGTTTGGAGAAGCACGGTATAGCGCACGTCCATCGTGCTGAGCGGAGTCTCGGGGTAGGGCGTGACCGTTTGCAGATCGGTTTTAAACGACTGCGCGGCGTCTTTGATCATTGTGTCGGCAGTCTGGTTAAATGCCGGTTCGTCCGGCTGGAGGACGGGGATTTCGAGGTGGATAGTATAGCCAGTTTCTGCACTGCCTTCATCCAGAATGTTGGGTTGGATGATGAAGGAAACGGCGGTTGGAACAGAGGTGGGTTCCATGGTTGGAACAGGCGATGCGGTTGGCGGTTCCACAGTCGGAGTGGTTTGAGAACTGCTCACCAGACTGCACGCGGCGCTGATGAGAAAGAAAACCAGCAGGGCAGGGATTAATCGTTTCATACGGCGACCGGCTCCTTTGCCGTTCAGTATAGCGCAAGGCGGAACAGTAGGCAATTATTCAATTTTATAACATTGTAGGAGCGGCGGATCCGCCGCTCCTACACATGATTTTGGAAACGAAAGGTGAAACGGATTAATGGTGGCGGCGTTTCTTCCGTTGTTCTACCGGCGTTTGAGGTTCCGGCGCGGCGGCAGGAGCGTTTTCACTGACCACGGCTTCGTGGGTCGTTTCGGTTGGCGCAGACGCGGCTGCCGAAACCACCCGCGGGCGGTAGATGAACATGCGGCTGATGACCCCGGCGCGAACATCGTTCAGCAGGTCCTGGAACATGTCTGTGGCTTTGCTCTTGTACTGCACCAATGGGTCGCGCTGGGCGTACGCTTCCAGACCGATGGACACGCGCAGCGCTTCCACACGGGTGAGGTAGTCCACCCACAGATCCGAAATGACGCGCAGCAACAGCGAGCGGTAGATCTCAGACATCATGAACGATCCCAGCGCATCTTTCAATGCCTGCTGATCGTCGGGGTGAATTTGCTGCATGGGGGTATTTGCCAGCGTTTGGAAGGCGTCCTCGCCAACGGCAGACATCATCCGGGAGCGCTCATGATCGGGCAGGCTGCTCAGGGTGATCTCCATTTGCTGCAGCCGCAGGAATTCTGCGGATCCCCAGATCTTACACAGCGCTTCCTGCGCGCCTTCCAGATGATCCAATACAGTACGGGTCACCTCATTGGGATCGGCGATTTCGAGCATATGCGCTGCCAGGTAGGTGTAGTTGAGGCGCATGGTGCGCTGCCAACCCTGGCGGTGCGTCTTGCGGTCAAAAACCATGCGCGAACCCTGTGTCATCAACGACAGGAATTGAATGAGGTTGACCTCAGAGATCTTGTCGCCGCTGACCCGTGCCAGTGCCACATCCAGATCGCGGGCAATTTGCCCGTTGTCGCCCAACAGCCGTTCCTGGCGGTGGTCATAAATGTCTTCCACCGCCTGCAAAATCTGGTGGGTGGAGCGACTCCATTCAATATCCTGAAGTTGCGAGGCTTTCAGGTTGATGGGTTCATCCATACGGCGTTCGAAGGCGCCGATCAGGCGGGTGATGGTCAGGAAGGTCAACGCGGAACGCACCTGATAGCGAATATCTTCCGCCACAGCCTGGGGGTCTTCGCGCAACTGGCGCAGTTGTTCGGGGGAGAGTTTCAGCGGCAGGTGTAGCGCAGCGGTCAATTCTTCGAGAATTTCCACTGGCTTGCGCTGATCGGTCTCATCGATGTCGCGCAGCCCTTCCAGGAAGGTATCCAGTGTGTCGGTCCGCTCGTTGATCTGGGCTTGCAGCGTATCTTCTGAATTTTCCAGCAGGGTGCGCCCGCTGGTGAGCAGGTGTTCGCGTTCGGCATCCATCGCACGCGTGGCAATATCCAGCAGCGCCGCGCGTAGCGGGATATGATTATCCAGACCCTTTTGCAGTTCGTTGATGAGCAGGCGCATGGTGAACGACGGGTACGCCACGGTCTCGAAATCCAGCGGGGGCTGCACTTCCTCGAGATATGCCAGCAGTTTCCAGGGACCTTCTTCATCCTTGAGTGACACAGGAATACGTCGGTTCAATTCGGTGCGCAGCATGTCGGTGACATCTTCGGTCAGGTCATCTTTAGAGAAAACCATGTCGCGCTGGCTGTAGATGCGGGCGCGCTGTGCGTTGAGCACGTCGTCGTATTCGAGCAGATGCTTGCGGACGTCAAAGTTGGCGCCTTCCACACGGGTCTGCGATTGTTCCACCAGCCGTCCAACGATGCCGCTTTCAATGGGCATGGCTTCGTCGATATTCAGGCGCGCCATCAGGTTCTCCACCTGTCCGCCGCCGAACAGACGCATCAGCTCATCACCCAATGAAAGGTAAAAGCGCGAGGAACCAGGATCACCCTGACGGGCAGAACGACCGCGCAGCTGGTTATCGATACGGCGGGATTCATGCCGTTCGGAACCCAGAACATGCAAACCGCCCAGTCTGCGCACCCGCTTCATGTCATCCATATGCTGGATGAATGCCTGCGCGGCGACATCGTAGATGCCGTATTCTTCGGCAGGGATGGATTCCAGCGCGCGGCGGCGTTCTTCCATGGTCATGTCATAGGCGTTCTCGTGACCGGCTTTGAGCAAAATCCGGTTGACATCGCCCAAAATATCTTCGTGCAGTTCACCGCCCAGCTTGATATCCACACCGCGCCCTGCCATGTTGGTGGCGATGGTCACGGCGCCGAATGCGCCTGCCTCGGCGATGATCTGAGATTCTTCGTCGTGTTTGCGTGCGTTCAACACGTTGTGCGGCACACCACCCTGCAGCACGACTACCAGACGGTCGCTGTCGGAGGATGTGAGGTTCAATACACTGAGCAGACGTGCAAGATTGGCGGGTTCTTCGGGGTTGAGCGACACATCGAGACCGCGCGCCATCTGACGCAGTTCGGGCACCGGCAAATCATCCAGCGAGCGGTTGAGGGATTGCAGTTCTGGAATGGCGCGCCCGTCTTGCTCGCGGTTGTTCTTTTCAAACCATGCGTCGCGGATGAGCAGGGTCTGCATCAGGCGGCGGATGGGTTCGGCGCGCAGGCGGTTGGAGAGCAGCTCGGAATGTTCCACCGAGGTGGTGCCGACCAGAATGGGGCGTCCCTGTACGTGGAAACTGACGATTTCCTCGGTGATTGCGCGCAGCTTGGCTTCTTCGGTACGGAAGACTACATCGGGGTAATCCTTGCGCTTCCAGTAGACCGGCATTTTCTTATCATCATCCCGGTGGGCATAATAGATGAATTTATAGCCTTCGTCGTCGCGCGATTCGACTTCTTCCAGTGCGGACCCGCTGCGCATGGCGACAAACTCCAGGTTGGTGGGAATGGGCAGCACATCCAGCTTGTAAATTTTATAGAATTCTTCCGCTTCGGTAAGGGCGGTACCGGTCATGCCGGAGAGCTTGGAATACATACGGAAGTAGTTCTGCAGAGTGATGGTGGCGTAGGTGACGTTTTCGGGTTCCACCTTCACGCCTTCTTTGGCTTCCACCGCCTGGTGCAGCCCGTCAGACCAGCGCCGACCGGGCATGAGGCGTCCGGTGAATTCATCGATGATGATCACTTTGCCCGCCTGGACCAGATAATCCTTGTTGCGGCGGTAGAGGAACTGCGCGCGCAGCGCCTGTTCCAGATAACCCATCAGACGCGCCTGCTCGGGGGTGATGTCTTCCGGACGATCCGGGTCGCTCAGCGGTTCTTCCAGAATCTGTTCCACGTGCATTTCGCCAATCTCGGTGAGGGTGACGGTGCGGTCTTTCTCGTCCACCTCGTAGTCTTCGGGTAAAAGCTGGCGAACAGCCTGCGCCGTGCGCTGGTACTG
>JBDKTF010000026.1:0-12269 GCA_039680295.1 Anaerolineaceae bacterium | reverse complement strand
ATCGGCGTTCGCCCATCGACAGCGGGGCGCATCTGGTTCAACGGCGTTGAAACCACCCATGCCACCCCCGGGCAGATCATGAAGATGGGGATGGGCTATATTCCGCAGGACCGAATCAATGAAGGATTGGTTCCGGATTTCACCATTGAGGAAAATCTGGTGCTGGGCGTAGAGGAAGATCTGCGCTTTTCAAAGGGCGCCTTCATGGATTCGCGGGCGGTGCGGGCATTTGCCGAAGAATGTATCCGCGCGTTTGACATTGCCACACCCGGACCCGATCAGATCACGCGTCTCCTTTCGGGCGGCAACCTGCAAAAGGTGATCATTGCCCGCGAGCTTTCGATGCAGCCGCGCTGCCTGATCGCCAATCAGCCTACGCGCGGGTTGGATGTGGGCGCCATCGAGTACATTCACTGCCAGATCGTGGCGCAGCGCGACCGCGGCGCGGGCGTTTTGCTGATCTCTGAAGACCTGGAAGAAATCTTCAATCTGTCTGACCGCATTGCAGTCATGTTTAAAGGTCAAATCATGGGAATTTTCGATGTGAAGCAAATCAGCCTGGAAGAGGTCGGACTGCTCATGGCGGGTGTTCAGCGGGAGGGGGCATGAAGACGTTTCTGGGATATAAGCTGGAAAAACGTGTTCAGGTCAACCCGCTCCTGGAAGTAGCGTCCATTTTCCTGGCGCTGCTGGCATCGTTTCTGATCTGTGCGGGGTTGATCCATGCCGCCGGTGCAGATGTGAAGGAGGCGTTTGGCGCCCTGATCGCCGGTGCGTTTGGGGATAAAGACGCTGTTCTCGAAACCCTGGTGAAAGCCACCCCATTGATTTTTACCGGGCTGGCGTGCACCATCGCCTTTCGCGCCAACTTCTGGAATATCGGCGCCGAAGGTCAGTTATACACGGGCGCCATGCTGGCGTATCTCATCTGCAGCAGCTTTCCAAACCTTCCGCCCGTGCTGCTGATCACCCTTTCGCTGCTGGGCGGCGTGATCGGCGGCGGTCTGCTGGGCTGGCTGGTGGGGTGGCTCAAAGCCCGCCTCAAGGTGAATGAGATCATCGTCACGGTCTTGATGAATTATATCGTGACCTACCTCCTCTCCTTCCTCCTTTCGGACGTATGGCGCGATCCCAAATCCTTCTACCGGTTTTCATCGGAAATTTCTCCCAACGCCATGACCCCCATCCTGGTGCCTGACAGCCGGCTGCATCTGGGCTTTGCGTTGGCAATTCTGATGGCGATCGGGATGTGGGTGCTGCTGAAGAAAACCCCGCTGGGGTATCAGATTCGCGCGTTGGGGCAAAACCCGGTCGCAGCGCGCTTCAAGGGCATGAACATCGCCCGCATCATCATGGTGGTGATGTTCATCAGCGGCGGTATTGCTGGTCTGGCGGGCGCGGGTGAAATGCTGGGGCTACACCACCGTCTGCGCACTGACCTGTCCAGCAGTTACGGTTATACGGGCATCATCATTGCGCTGCTGGCACGGCTGAATCCATTGGGTGTGATCGTTGCCGCCATCTTCTTCGGCGGATTGGTCACCGGGGTGACGCGGATGCAAATTGTGACCAATGTTCCGGTCGCGCTGGTATACGCCATTCAAGGCATTGTTTTGCTCTTCGTTCTGGCAGCCGAAGTGGTCACACGTTATCAAATCCGGAGGGTCGAAGATGGAAAGTGATCTCCTCCAACTGACTTTTATCGTCAGCCTGCTTTCGGGAATGGTGCGCATCACCACACCCATATTGCTGGCAGCGCTGGGTGAATTGGTGGCGGAGCGGGCAGGTGTTCTCAACATGGGTGTGGAAGGCACCATGCTGATGGGCGCGTACGTCGGCTTCATGGTGGCTGCAAAGACCGGTTCGCTTGTCTGGGCGGTGTTGGCTGCCATGTTGACCGGGGCGTTGATGAGCCTGATTCTGGCGTTCATGACCATTTCGCTCAAGGTGGACCAGACGGTTACCGGGCTGGCGCTCAATCTGTTTGCTTCGGGCATTTCATTCTACTGGCTGCGGGTGGCGTTCAAGAACGGCGGCGGGTCCACGCTTCCCAGTATCGAGATTTTGAATATCCTGCCGGTGCCGCTGCTGTCAAAAATTCCCATCATCGGCGAAATTTTCTTTCAGCACAATCTGCTCACCTATATCGCATTCCTGATGGTTCCGGTGATCTGGTTCGTGTTGTACCGTACCAATATCGGCTTGCAACTGCGCTGCCTGGGCGAAAACCCGCGCGCCTTGGATATGAAGGGTGTCAATGTTCCCCGGATGCAGTACGGCGCGGTGATCTTTGGCGGAATGATGGCTGGGTTGGGTGGATCTGTGCTCACCCTGGGCTCCACCGGTTTATTTGTCCCCGAGATCTCTGCCGGACGCGGCTGGCTGGCGATCGTGATCGTCATTGCTGGCAACTGGCTGCCCGGTCGGATTCTGTTGTCTTCCATGTTTTTTGCCCTGCTGGATTCGTTACAACTTCAGGTGCAGGGAATTGGCATTCAATTCCCTTATCAATTCCTGCTGATGCTGCCTTATGTCATCGCGGTGCTGGCGTTGATCGTGGGGCGTGCCCGATCACTGGCGCCACGCTGGCTCGGCACTCCGTACAGCCGTGAATAACAGGCGGCATCATTCATCTGTATCTGTATCGCAAACGAGTTTGAGGAGATTAAAGTGGATACTCAGGCAATGATCGAAGATATTCGTAAAGCTATTATCGAAGGAGATAAGACCGCCACAACCTACGCCACCCAGACTGCGTTGGACGCCGGTGTGAATGCCCTCACCATTCTCAACCAGGGTTTGACAGCCGGGATTGATGAGGTGGGTGATCTGTTCGAGCAGGGTGAATACTTCTTACCCGAACTGATGCTCTCTGTACGGGCGATGCAAGCCGGGTTGGGATTGGTGAAACCGATCATCGAATCTCAAAATCTGGATAGAAGCAATGACGATACCGGAACGGTGGTCATTGCCACCATTCAGAGCGACATCCATGACATTGGCAAAAACCTGGTGGCTTCCATGCTCTCGGCGGGCGGATTCACCGTGTATGATTTGGGCGTGGATGTGCCCGTGCAAACGATCACCGCAAAAGCCAAAGAGGTCAGGGCGGATATCATCGCGGTCAGCGCTTTACTGACCACCTCGCAGCCGTTCATGCGCGATCTGGTCGACATTTTGAAAGCCTCTGGCGCGCGGGATCAATACAAGGTGATGGTTGGCGGCGCATCTGTCACGCCCGAGTATGCAGAAAAAATTGGCGCCGACGGCACGTCTGCCAATGCGGTGGAAGCCGTTCGACTGGCTCACCGACTGATCCATGAAAAACACGGTATGGGAAAGTAAATTAAAGGGTAAACCATGTCAAAATATTACGATTTGATCTATCGCGCATATCACGGACCCATGCTGGGCGAGGAAGATTGGGATCTTGAAAAAGTTGCCGGAACGACCAGCCGACTGGTGCGCAAATACAAATTAAGCTGGGATCCCAACCAGATCGTCACCGACGATCCCGGATTGGCGGATACCATTTTCGCTGCCGGGTTGGAACTGGCGAAAACCCTGGGTGTCTATTCGCGTTCCACCGGGCGCGTCATCGAGTTTTCAGGGGATGAACTTGAAGAAGGTCTGCGGAATATGCCCCAGACCCTGTCATTCGGTGAAGGAAAAGATGCCCGCACGCTCTACGCGCGAAAAATTTGTGATGAACGGGCGCCCCTGGTGTGGGCAGGCAGCTCGGGTTCTCCCATGCCTGAAAACCTGTTCGAGAAAGCCATGATGAGTTATGCGCAGGAACCCATTGTGGATATGATCAATTCCTTCTCTCTTACCAGCGTCAGCGGTGTGGAAGTGCGCACCAACGGACCGATGGAAATTGCGGCGGTGCGGCGGGAGATGCTGATGGCGCGGTCGGTATTACGCGCGGCAGGACGCCCCGGAATGGCGGTACTGGCAGCCGCCAGCGCGGTATCTGAACTGGGAGACCTCGCTGCTGCCAATCCGGTTTATATGCCGCCCACCGATGCGCATCTGGTGCCGATGCTCAATGAGTTGAAGATGGATAACGGCAACCTGTCGCGGGCAGTCAACGGCATCGAATACGGCGTACGCAATGCCTCTTTACCCTGCGTGATCGTGGGCGGTCTGGGCGGCGACGTCCCCGGCTGCGCTGTGATCAACGTGGCTTCGTTCATTCTGGCGAATCTCGTGTGCCTGGCAGATTATCACCTGCTGCACCCCATTCACGTGCGGCATGTCGCCACTTCCACCCGCGGCGTGATGTGGGTGGAAAATATTGTGGCGCAGGCGTTTGCGCGAAATGCGCCCGCGATCATCGTGACCGATTCTTTCCCGAAGAGCGGCGCAATGACCCGCGAGTTGCTATATGAAACGGCGGCAACCGCCATCCTTTCCACCGTCAGCGGCGGTCACCTGGAAGGTCCGGCGGCGGCAGACGGCGCGGCAAACCATTCGTCGGGTCTGGAAGCCCGCCTGATGGGCGAGGTTGGAAAAGCGGTGACGCAGCAGCGGCTTTCACTCAAAGAAGCCAATGAAATGGTCTTGAAGCTGCTGGCGAAATATGAACATATCTTTGATTTGCCCGGCGGCAACCCTGGCTTGCCGTTCGATCAGGTTTATGATCTTGAAACTCTGAAACCCATTCCAGCGTGGAAAGCGATGTACGACGAGGTGAAGGTGGAACTGCGCGAAATGGGTCTGACGGCGCTGCACTAGTTTCTCTGGTGCCTGAACCCCGGTTCAGACACCGCGTATTTGACCTTGCGCTATAATCATATCCATCTGATGCGCCTGGTCTGAACAACCGTTGATTTTCTTTGGAGGGATATGGAAATCTCAAAGAGTGATCCACGCCAGATTATCCTGGATGCAGCGCTTGAAGTCGTCGCTGAAAATAAAATCAGCGGTACCCGCATGCGTCTGATTGCCGAGCAAGCCGGGATGAGTCAGGGAAACCTGCATTACTACTTCACGACCAAGGATGATTTACTGGTGGCGCTGTTGAAAGCCATTTCACAACGCTTTGTGGATGAACGTAAAACCATGCTGACGCAAGCCAATCTCTCTCTGGAAGACCGGTTGTTTTCATTATTCGATCAAGAGAAGCAGACCATCCGACGCCGCAAGGAAATGTACGTGCTTTTCGATTTTTGGGTTCAAAGCACCACCAATCCCCTGTTCCGTGAGCTGATGCAAAATGATTACCGTATCTGGCGCCAGGACATCGAAACGACGTTGACCGGGGCAGGCAGCAGCGAATCGGTCAACACGCCGGGGCGGGCGGTCATACCGGCGCTGATGGCGTCTTTGATGGATGGGGCGGCACTCCAGTATATGATCGACGAAGACGCCTTTGATCTGGATGTTTACTTCACGCAGGCACAGAGGATGATCCACCATTTGCTGAAACCGGATTAGATATTTTCGTTCGCTGTAGGGGGTAGTTCATGAAAGGAGGCAGACCGATGTGTCTGCCTCCTTTTATCTTGTCTGAATGGATCGTGTAATCCTCAGACGAGACCTTTTTTTGTATGAAGATATTTCTGCCGGTAATGCAAAACTGCCAGTAATACTCCCAGTTGAACCAGCGCCAGAAAAATGGTGGAAAACTGTTCGAAATAAAACGCCAGCAAATTGGAAACGGTCAGGTCGAGCAGCAAGCCAAAATAAGCCAGATTCGTTCCCATGTTTTCTTTGCCAGATGCCCAGATAACCGCCGCACTGACCAACAGCAAACCGATGGCGCCGTTCAGCGCCATATAGGCAGAAAACATCTGAACACCGTGCAGATGGCTGATGGGTCCAGCAGTGATCAACCGCGCAATGCTTTCGCTGAGTTCACCTGGCGCCCAGCGTGCACTGGCGACAACAACCAGCCCGAAAATGGAAAGCGCCGCCAGCGCAGCGATGGCAACGATGCAGATCCAACGCGTGCGTTCACGGCTGCCCCAACGGCGATCAAAACGCTGAAATACCTGATTGGTCCGCTGCCAGAAATCTGGGGTTTCAGGCGCCAGATGCAGATCGCCGCGTTGAGAATAGGCGAGCAAGACCTCCGCCAGTTGTTTTTGATCTGATTGTTCTTCACTGTTCTCCACCACAAGTTGCAGGTGTTCCAATAGTTGAGCGTGTTCATCCGGCTCTAGGTCGTGATCCAACACTTCGGTCAGCAAATCGAGGGCATGGTACATCTCGGCGCGCGGATCGGTTGGACGGCGTTGATTCACGCGCACATAAATCAAAACCGTCAGCAGAAAGAAAGCATAGACGATGGGCGCAGCCCAGGGGGTGAAATAATTATTACTCTGGGTGATGAACTTGCCCACTTCGTCGATAAACAAACCCATTCCAACGCCACCCAACACCGCCCCGAGAGGATATACCCGTGCGTTTTGCCATACCAGAAGCACCGTGACGCTTGTGAAGAGAAACAAACCGCCCCATAAGACATGAGCAATATGAATTTCGCTGTTGCCAATTTGTGGGTAACCAGTCAGTTCGAGAAAGAGCCGTGTCAATGCAACAGCCAATCCGAAACACACCAGCATGGTGAGCAGGTATTCTTCTGCCCGATGACGCTGGACAAAGCGGTGGGTAGAGTGGGTAAGGAATTTCATAGTGCTGCCTCCTTGAATCATCATAGCGGTAACTGGCGAAAATCGCAATCCCTGGATCGGCGAATCCCCGGTAGATAAACGAAAGGACTACCCTGATTTTAAGGGCAGTCCGGATCGATATCCTATTCAATTTGTCAACTTGTCAACAGGTCGCGCATTCTCGCCTGGAATTTCCGGCAGCCGGGTACACGCTTTGAATGCGTTCACCGAAGCGGATCAACCAGTCTCCTGCCACAACCAGAAATCGCTCATAGGGTGTGGGGATGCGCTGCTCTTTTGGAATCATCTTTGCCAAACGATCGTGTTCAATGATACGTTTTGCCTCTTCGTGTCTTTCGTTCGCAATCGACTGATAGGCATACATATTCGTTGGAAACATTTTTTCTCCTGCAGAATTTTCCTGGAGATACAATTGGGAGATGCGGCATTGCTTTGTAGGTTGTTGAAAGATCAGTTTGCATATTGAACGGTGAAACGTCCTGTTTGGACGTTTGTTACAGGATCATACTAACCTATTCGGATAATATTTGTCAAGTATGATCTTGTCTTCCAACGGATGATTTTTTGGAAAAGGTAAGAGGATCATCGTGTTTGACGAAAAAAACAAGATTTTCAAAGCAGTTGAAGCGTGTGATCCCTGGCTCGACGACAATCAGTCAGAAGGCATCTCCTGGGGCGTATTGCGAAATATGGAAATTTCCAGGGTGCATCCACCGTGAACCTGGTTTTGAAATTCATCCAGAAAGGGATTGTAATAACTGAACAAATATTCTATAATCAGAGTATGGACGAATTGGATAAATTGAAGGAACTATCCACGTATACCGATGTGGAGCCAGCGGAGGAGGTTGGCGCTGGCGCTCCACCTCCCTGCCGGGATGGCATTCACATTCATCATGCCATCATGCCGGGAGGTAAACGCATCGCGCTGCTCAAAACCATGTTGAACTCGGCGTGCGAACGCGACTGCCACTACTGCGCTTTCCGTTCGGGGCGGGATTTTCGCCGCACTGTTCTCACCCCGGATGAACTGGCTGATTCGTTCATGCGTTTGGTGAAGGGCGGCGTGGCGCAAGGATTGTTCCTGTCTTCTGGCGTGGCGGGGGGTGGAATACGGACGCAGGACCGGCTGCTGGCGGCGGCGGAAATTTTGCGTACCCGTAAGGGATTTCGGGGGTACATGCACCTCAAATTGATGCCGGGATCCGAGCGGGCTCAGGTGGAACGCGCCATGCAGCTTGCGGATCGGGTTTCTCTTAATCTGGAGGCGCCCAATACAGCGCGCTTGAGCAAACTGGCTCCGCACAAGGTTTTTTTGGAGGAACTGCTTCAACCGTTGCGCTGGGTGGATGAGATTCGCCAATCGCAACCCGGGGTGCGCGGCTGGAAAGGTCACTGGCCTTCGGTCACCACCCAGTATGTGGTGGGCGGCGTTGGGGAGACCGACCTGGAACTGCTTGCCACCACCGAACGATTGACCCGCCAGATACACCTGGCACGGGCATATTTCTCACGCTTTAAGCCAGTGATGGATACGCCGTTGGAAAACCACCCCGCAGAAGATCCGTGGCGAGAACACCGTCTGTATCAGGCGTCTTTTTTACTGCGTGATTACGGTTTTGACCTGGAAGATCTGCCCTTCATGGGCGGCGGAAATCTGCCGTTGGGGGTGGATCCCAAACTGGCGTGGGCGCGCGAACATCTGGCGGAACAGCCGGTGGAAGTAAACCGCGCAGAGCTGAGTGAACTGCTGCGGGTGCCCGGGATTGGTCCCAAGGGAGCGCGCGCCATTTTACATGCGCGCCGGCAGAACTGTCTGCGGGATTTGGGGGCGCTGCGGTCGCTGGGCATCAGCCCGAAACGGGCTGCCCCATTTATCTTACTGGATGGAAGGGCGCAGCCAGAGCAGCTTACTCTGTGGTAAGATCATTGTATGAGTTTCAAACCGCTGCACTATATTGGCGAACCCATCGAAGTGATTTTTAATCAGCCGCCTGCGCTTGAAAAGAAGCCCGACTGCCCTGACGGTTTCGCCTGGGGTGGGGAAAGCTTTCGCGTGACCGAACTGCTGGAGGCGTGGGTCGATCAAACCCGACGGGGGCGCATGGCGCGCAACATGGCGCCGCAGCATGCCGCCGTTGCGGAGCACCGCGGATCGTGGGGAGTGGGGCGTTATTATTTTCGCGTGCGCACCGAGCGTGACCGATACTTTGAGCTGTATTACGACCGCGCTCCAAGGGATGTGGATCACCGAAAGGGGGATTGGGTGCTGGTGTACGAAATGACAATGGAATAAACCCAAATAAGAAACGAGATGAAGAATAGCGCTTTCAGGCGCTATTTTTATTTGGGAAACCGGATTAATAAAAATTGATATCTTGTTTGAAAATATCTTGAAAAAATCAAAGAAAAATTCAAAAAAATCAATTTAACACTTGACAAAATTTATATACGTGCTAAAATGGTTTTAGAAAAGCCAAGGGCAGATCGTTTTTATTGTAAGCCCGGGGAGAAAGGTTTGAAATGTATTCGGTTTCGATTGAATATGCCGAAATTGATCAAAGGCGGGAAGAATTGCAAAAGATCATGGCTGACAACCAGATGGATCGTTTGCTGGAAAAACATCGTAGCATGCCGCGTTTCGCCTGCCGAATCTGTCTGACGTTGAGCCATGCGCTCATTCGTTGGGGCTTTGACCTGCAAAAGAAAGTACTGCTCAATAGCGAATCCCGGTCCTTGAGTATGTCTTAGCTGGGACCGACAATATGGAGGAATGATGAACCCGATCTTAACTCAATGCCCGGTATGCCATGAACCCATGGAAGTGACCCGCCTTTACTGCAGTCACTGCGACACGACAGTCGAGGGTCATTTCTCGGGGACGAGCAATCCCTTTGCCGCGCTGACAGCAGAGCAAATGTCTTTTGTGCTGACGTTTGTCCGCTGTGAAGGTCGTCTCAACCGCATGGAAGTGGAAATGGGAATCTCCTATCCCACCATTCGCAACCGATTGTTCGAGGTCATCCGGGCTTTAGGTTATGAACCCGGTAAGGATGAAACCCCGATACGTCTGACACCTGAAGATCGCAAGCGCATTCTGGATGATCTATACGATGGAAAAATCACTTCCGAACAGGCGACCCACATGCTGCAGGGCGAGGGATGAGGAGGCGCAATCATGGGAAGTATTGAAGAGAGAATGCAAATCTTGAAGATGATCCAGGAAGGAAAAATAACGGCGGAAGAGGGCGCCCGTTTGCTTGAGGTGTTGGAACGGGTCAACCGCCCAGCCGCCCCCAAGACCAGCGAAATTCCCGGTCCATCCCGCGGACCTGCGCGCTGGATGCGGGTGCGCGTCACAGATACCAAGACCGGCAAAGCGCGCGTCAACGTCCGTATGCCGGTCAGCCTGATCTCTTCGGGTGTGAAAATGGGAGCCCGCTTCTCGCCGGAAGTGGAGGGTCTGGATGTGGACCAACTTCTGGAATTCATCAATGCGGGCGGCATGGGGCAGGTGGTGGATGTGATGGACGATGAAGACGGAGAGCATATCGAGGTTTTCATCGAGTAACTGAAGTGGACCCAATTCGGTAAAACAATCAAAAACGTCGTTGAACCGACACCGATCGTTGCCGCGGAAAGGTTTTTCCGGCGGGTGTAATTTTTGTTGCTATTTTGAAGGGGCAACCTTCTGAGGAGTGAAAAATGGCTGTGAGTCAACCGATTTCGAATCATTGGAAGCGTAATTTCTTTATCATCTGGACGGGTCAGGCATTTTCGCTGTTGGGCAGCACCCTGGTTCAGTTTGCTCTGGTATGGTATCTGACCCAAAAGACGGGTTCCGCCACGGTACTTTCCATGGCAACCCTGGTGGCGCTGCTGCCTCAAATCGCTCTGGCGCCCTTTGTGGGTGCACTGGTGGATCGCTGGAACCGCCGCGTGGTGATGATCGTCTCAGACAGCCTGCTGGCGATGCTCACGATCGGGTTGGTGATTTTGTTCGCGACGGGCGCCATTCAGGTCTGGCACATTCTGGTGGTGATCTTTTTCCGTGGATTGGGCGGTCTCTTTCAATTTACTGCCATGCAGGCTTCCACCACGCTGATGGTTCCTGAGGATAAACTTTCACGCATTTCCGGGTTAAATCAGGCGTTGAACGGCGCGATGAACATCGTGGCGCCCCCTCTGGGTGCGCTGCTGCTGGGTTTACTGCCCATGTATGCCGTTCTTTCAGTGGATATCATCACAGCAGCGATGGCGGTGGTACCTCTGTTCTTCATCTTCATCCCGCAGCCTGTCGCAAAAGTAGCCGCCGATGCAGGTGTGCGTGGGGTGTGGATGGATATTCGCTCGGGGTGGCGTTATGTTCGCGCCTGGCCTGGTCTGGTGGGCGTCACGGTGATTGCCATGCTGGTCAATCTGGTGACCAATCCGGTGAATGCGCTTTATCCGTTGCTGGTGACCCAGGTTTACGGCAAAGGTGTGGTGGAATTGGGCTGGGTGGACGCCGTCGCCGGGGTGGGGATTGTGGTCAGCGGGTTGTTGTTGAGTGTTTGGGGCGGTTTTCGCAAGAAGGTCTGGACGATGCTGCTTGGACTGGTTGGAATCGGCGCTGGCATTTTGCTGACGGGCTTGGCCCCCACCTCCATGTTCGTGCTCGCACTGGCGGGGGTCGGTGTGTTGGGATTATCCTCCCCGATGGTGGACGGTCCGCTGTTTGCGATCGTTCAAGCCAAAGTTGCGCCTGAGATGCAGGGACGGGTTATGACTCTGATTATCAGTGTCGCCAAAATCGCCACACCCATCAGCATGATCATCTCGGGTCCGGTGGCAGATGCATTGGGTCTGCGGTTCTGGTATATATTCGGCGGGATTGTAACCATTCTCGTATCTGTGGGGGCAGCCTTCATCCCGGCGGTGCGCAACATCGAGGATCACGAAGATGAGGACGCGGTTGTGTGCAGCGTGAAGACGTTGTCACCAGAGATCAACTGATACCGGTTTTCTGCAGAATGGGAGGACGTATTGTGTTCCCGCCCTTTCTGGAATGAATCAAAAGAGGACAGTGCCTCGAGAATGAGAATTCTCGGATCACTGTCCTCTGTGTTATCAGAAGGATATGGATTACCCACCCAGAACGGTTGCGGAAATTTCTTCTTTCTTTCCAAACAGACCGGTTGGTCGAATGAAGAGGAGGAGGATCAAAATGCCATAAGAGATGACGTCTTTCCACACCGGAGGGATGACCCAAACACCGATATTCTCGGCAAGACCGATCATGAAACTACCGATGACCGCGCCAACAACATTTCCCAGTCCACCCAATACCACCGATGCGTAAGATTTCACCATAATGACGAACCCCATCGTTGGTTGCAGGGCAACGTCCATACCGATCAGAATGCCTGCAATTGCTGCCAGACCAGAACCGATGCCAAATGTGGCTGAGATGGTAATGTTCGAGTTGATGCCACACATTTCTGCAAGTTCGGGATTGTCAGCAACAGCGCGGATCGATTTTCCCAGTTTCGTCATTGAGTTTAGGAACCAAACGAATATCATGACGACAAAAGTTGTTGCAAGGATGATGAGCTGAACAGGGGTGATGAACACGGGTCCGAGCTGGATTCC
>JBDKTF010000278.1:0-8294 GCA_039680295.1 Anaerolineaceae bacterium | reverse complement strand
GCGCCCCCTACCAGAAACGTATCCACATCGCCGGGCAGCAGGCTGCGAATTGCTTCCAGTTGCGCTGGCAGCAAGAGCGGCTGCGGCGTTGGCACGTATTCCAATTGGGGTACTTCCTTAAACCGGGCAGCGCTCGCCACCTGCAGTGCCTGTTGGGGCGTGCCGCCGCTCCCGACGATACGATCACCCAAACGGGCAATCCAACGCCCGGCGTAAGGCTGGCGATCTTCCAAGGGTGCCATGATCAACTTCCTTTACAGACCGGCAATTTATGAAGCGTTGTAGCGGGTGAGGTCCACTTCTGCCACGAACGGCAAATTGCGGTAATACTCATCAATATCCAATCCGTACCCAAAGACAAATTTGTTCGCGATCGTAAATCCGCGGTAGCGGATGGGTACCGGAACCTCGCGCCGCTCTTCTTTGTCGAGCAATGCGCACACACACAGGCTCTTGGGGTGGCGGGTGGAAAGCATATCCAGCACGGAAGCCACCGTGCGACCACTATCCACAATGTCTTCCACAAGAATGACATTGCGATCATGAATGGACGTCGGCAGATCATAGGTAATGCGTACCTGCCCGGTGGATTCACGGCTTCCCACCCCATAGGATGAGACCGCCATAAATTCAATCGCAACCGGCACATCGATATGGCGCATTAAATCTGTCAGAAAAAGAACGCCGCCGCGTAATATGCAAATCAGCAGCACTTCTTCACCGGCGAAATCACAGCTGATCTGCTTCCCCAATTCGGCAATTCTCGCCTGAAGCTGTTCTTCGGGGATCAATACATCGCCAATAAACTCATGATAATCGCGCATCGCAACCATCCTTTGAATGTTTATTTATGGTGTCCGTTTCGACGCGGCACCTGATGATGCAGTCGGCAGCGGGCTTCATACATTTCAGAGGCGCCCACAATCACTACGGGGTCATCGTAATCGGCTGGTTCGCCGTTGACCAGGCGCTGTGTGCGGCAGGCTGGTTCACCGCAGACCATACAAATCGCCTGCAGCTTATCCACCCGCTCGGCTTTTGCCATCAAAACCGGCATGGGACCAAACGGTTCGCCGCGAAAATCCAGATCCAATCCAGCCACGATCACCCGCAGTCCCCGATTTGCCAGCGCATCCACAACATCGATAACCTGCATATCAAAAAATTGCGCCTCGTCCACCCCCACCACGGTGGTATCGGGTTCGAGATTGGTCAGAATTTCTTCCGCTTTCATAATGGGCAAGGCATCAAACTCTCCGCCCGCGTGTGATGTGACTTTTTCAACAGAGTAGCGGTTATCGATCACAGGTTTGAACACCTGAACCTTCTTTCGGGCAATCGTCGCCCGGCGCAGACGCCGGATCAATTCGTCCGTCTTGCCGCTGAACATGGAACCGCAGACCACTTCTATGACGCCGGAATGATAAATCATGCATGAACCTCATCTGGATTGGATTAAGAGAACAGGCAGATGCGATTGGCATCTGCCTGTTAAGTGTACTAGAAAACCTACATCTATGGCAAGAATTTAGACGGCGATTTCATCCGCCGCTGCGGGCAGATCGTAGCCGAGCTGGCGCAGTTTCTTCTTGAGATCGATGAGGGATTTGCGACCAAAGCCTTCGACTTCCAGAATTGCCGCTTCGCCTTCCGCCAATTTCGCCATCACCTGACCAACCGTTGTGAGACCGGCTTTCACCAGTGCATCGGTGGGACGAGAACCAAGACCCAACTCGGAAATCGTGCGATCAGGAGAAGTGCGGGATTCTTCGCGAGCTTTTTGCTGTTCAACAAAGCTCTGGCGAGCCTGCAGTTTCTTATAGAAGCGGTCAACCTGACCTTCAATGTCAATCAGGCGCTGCTGCTGACCGGTGAAGAAGGGATGGCACTTGGAGCAAACTTCGGTGCGGATTTCCTTCTTGGTGGAGCCGGTCGTCCATGTGTTGCCGCAGGCGCAAACCACACGCGCATCCGGATAGTATGTCGGGTGAATACCTTTTTTCATTCTTGTTTTCCTTTCCCCTGTGATACCCCTGGTTTATTCCAGCGGTAAAGGGATGGTGCTTTAATTAAACCCCAGAAGTGATTACTTCTGCAGCCTGGGGCGCGACGCTCACGCGTTTTTGACCGTTCGGCAGGGTTTCAAAAACAACAACGCCTTCAGCAATTGCGAACAGGGTATCGTCTTTGCCGATGTCCACATTGGCGCCGGGCTTGATGCGGGTGCCGCGCTGGCGAACCAAAATATTGCCCGAAAGGACATGTTCGCCTGCATATTTTTTCACACCCAGCCGCTGCGCATTGCTGTCGCGACCATTCTTTACAGAACCACCACCTTTTTTATGTGCCATTTTTCCTACTCCATAGAGATTGATTCAACGAGTAAGCGGGTATACTGCTGGCGATGACCCGTCTTCACGCGGTAGCGTTTCTTGGGGCGGTATTTGAAAACGATCACTTTCGGACCTTTCACGTCACCGACCACCTGGGCGTGCACTTTGACACCTTTAACCACAGGCGTACCCACTGCAATTTTTTCACCGTCAACCACGAGGAGGACATTGTCCAGATCTACGTGCTGCCCGGCTTCTACAGACAGCAGATCAACATCAATCGCGCTGCCTTCGACGGCTTTATACTGTTTGCCGCCGCTTTCAATGATCGCGTACTTCATTTGTCCTTTTCTCCAATCTTCACTTCACCGGGCTGCTCGCGAAACGTGCGCCAGCGCACGGGGAAGTTGGGGATACGTATCAAAGCCCCAGAGATTCTTCGCCGGGGCAAGCAAGACGTAATTATAACGGTCAGTCTGGAGTCTGTCAACAGGAAATCGGGCTGTGTGGGGGCATAAATGCCCAGATCACCCCTTCAAACGGCGGTTGTCGCCCTCCCGAATGGTGATTCCCACCGCATCCAGGTGTTCCAAAAACGCCAGTGCATATTTTCGGCTGGTTTGATAGCGATCGCGAAACGCCGCCACGGTCAATGTGCCGCCGCCCGCCAGCCACTTGCGCACATCCTCCACCAACGCATCGTAATCCGCCTTGCGGAACACCACTTCGCTTGAAACGGGCGTCAGCTCCTGCAGTTCGACCAGCGCCGTGTAAACTTCATCGCCCAGCGTTTCGCGCACTTCTTTGATGGACGGGGGCGTATATGGATTGGCAGAGAATTGTTTCATCACCCCTGCCGCCTGCTGCTGCTGAACAGGGGTTAATTTGATCTGGTGATCGGGTCGCGCCAATCCGTTGCCCGCTTCCACTAATTTTCCATCGTTCAGCCACCGCTTCAGTGCCACGGAAAAAATTCGCGAAGATATTTTCAGGCGGCTCTTCAACTCTTCGCGCGGGATTCCCCGACGCAGCGGATACATACGATGATACCCCTCCACTGCTGCGAGCATGGCATCGCTCAGTTGCCTCCACTGCACCGCTGAAACCACCAGCGCTTCACCCGTTTGCATCGTATCTTCCAGCGGAACCAGCCAGCCCTGCGCCAGGGCATCCTTTACCGCCGCTCTGGCAGCGTCTTCTGCCAGTTTTGTGCGGTTGATCACCTCTTTCAATGGCGCAACACCCAAAGCAGCGCTGGCTTCCATCAATATTTCCGCCGGTGTTCCGTCCGACAATGCATCCAACCCGCGGATCACCCCTGGATCGAAACGTTTGTGCCGTTTTTCGGGGTGTGGATCCACCACCTTGCCGCCGCCAATCGTCTCCGCGGGCGACGGACGCCGCAAAATATAATGGTCACCCCGCACCGCTACAACCGGCGATTGCAGTTCCAACTGCAGCCAGCCTTCCTGCCCCGGCTGAACCTCTTCGTCGCCCAACAGGCGTACGCGCCCGATCACTTCAGCCGCGCCAATAAAAAACTTGACTTCGCTGTTATGGCGCAAGGGAGCGCTGACATCCCGCAGCAGACGAAACCGTACATCCAGCAAATGGCTGGCTGAATACTTCCCCGGTGAACAGATCACATCTCCGCGTTCGATCTGATTCACATCCACCCCCGCCAGATTGATCGCGGTACGGCTTCCGGGCTGCGCCGCATCCACTTTCGTGCGGTGGCTTTGCAATCCTCGAATTCGACATTTCAACCCACCCGGCAGCACTTCGACTTCATCGCCTATACGAAATTGACCGTCCATCAGCGTGCCGGTGACCACCGTGCCAAATCCCGGCATGGTAAACACACGATCCACCGGCAGCCGCGCCCGCCCAAAATCAGGACGGGGCGGACATTTTGCCAGCAATTCCGCCAAGGCCTGTTTGAGGTCGTCCAACCCTGCGCCGGTACGCGCCGAAACCCGCAAAATGGGCGCATCCTGCAAAATTGTGCCTGCCAGCGTTTCGCGGATATCCGCTTCCACCATGTCCAGCCAGGCAGGGTCGTCCACCAGGTCGATCTTGGTCATCGCCACGATCCCGGCAGGCACTTGCAGAATATCCAGAATAGCGAGATGTTCGCGGGTTTGCGGCATTACCCCTTCGTCCGCCGCCACCACAAAAACAGCCGCATCGATGCCGCCCACACCT
Organism: Anaerolineaceae bacterium; assembly: GCA_039680295.1. Taxonomy (GTDB): domain Bacteria; phylum Chloroflexota; class Anaerolineae; order Anaerolineales; family Anaerolineaceae; genus JBDKTF01. The sequence continues at coordinate 3,756 of JBDKTF010000278.1, read as the reverse complement.
GAAAGCATGTTTTCAATAAAATCGCGGTGACCGGGAACATCCACGATCCCCACCGCTTCGCCGTCAGGCAGGGTGAGCCAGGCAAAGCCCAGCTCGATGGTCATTTCGCGCGCCCGCTCCTCTTTCAGCCGGTCCGGGTGAATACCCGTCAACGCTTCCACCAGCGTCGATTTGCCGTGGTCCACGTGTCCGGCGGTACCAATGACACGCATCGCGCCCGTTCCTATCCGTGTGAGCTGCCGAAAGCACGTTCGTAAGCCGTCATCCACTCGTGCGTGAGTGCCATCAGACTTTGCAGCCGCTTCCCGTTTTCCTCATTGATTTGATGAATGACGTCCTGAATTTCCTGGGTCAGATCTTCAAGCGTCACCACCCGGTCGGCAAACTTATCAAACTGGCGTCCCACTTCACGCCCCTGTTCTTCCTGCGCCAGGGTGTAATTCATCCAGCGTTTTTGATCATCCGCGCGGAAGGTCGTCCACTCCTGCCGGAAACGATCTTCTGTAAGGCGCTGCATTTCTGTAATTTCGTTAATGCGCCGCTCAATGCGCTGAGTCACTTCATCCAGCGACTCCTGAGACCGTTTGACTGACCGGTTGAGCGTATCCAGCGTTTGCAGTTGCGCATCCAGACCGGTGGACTGCCGTTCGATGGCTTCAAAACGCGCCTGCCAGTCTTTCCATGTGCGCTCGCGTTCCACATTTCCCAGCGTCTGCTTTTCAATAAACGCCGTCTGCGCCTGTCGGCGTTCGCTTTCCGCCGCCAACATTTCGGTCAGACGCGTTTCCAGTTTTCGCAAATTGTCGCTGTTCAAATCCACCTTGCCGCGCTGTTCATCCAACCGCTTGCGCATGGCAGAGACTTCGCCCTGCAAGTCTGTCAGACGCTTGGCATCCTGCCGCCGTCCTTCTTCGAGAAGCCGCTGGGAGCGTTTATATTCCTCGTCGAAGCGCGTGATTTCCACGACTTTGGCGTCCCCTTCCTCAATCAGCCGTCCCAGGCGGTATTCCTCGTCGGTTCGCGCTTGATTGGTTTTCTTCAATTCGGGGATCGGTTCCAGTCCCTTGCGCACCTCTGCCAGGCTCTTATTGATCCCTTCCATTTCGACGCGGTGAGCCTTGTCGACTTCCCGGTCATGCTCTCCGCGCGTCTTTTCGATCGCATCGATCGCACGGCTGTTTTCCACCCGCATCTGCGCGAGCGCGGCATCGATTTGATCAAACCGCGCCAAAAAAGTCGAAAGCCGGGTAACTTCCCCGGTAAGGTCTTTTACCTGTTGTGTCAGCGCCGGGACATTCCCTTCCAACGCCACCAGACGTTCTTCCAATGTGGCGATCGTGGTCTTGTCCTTGCGTCGTTCTTCATCAAGCCATTCCAGACGTTTGATTATTTGTTCCTGTTGCATATCGTCCATCCTTCATCAGTGGGGATGTGGGAACTGATAGAAAGATTATACCATTGGCAGGTAAAGCGGACCCGCGCCGCTTCACCCGCCAAGATGAGTAAAATTGGTCAGCATCTCCAACATGGGCGGTACAAACGTTTGTGGGAAAACGCCAAATGCCAGCAGCAGCACCGCCCCCAGAGATAACAGCGCCTGATCCAGGCGGGTTTCAACAATCGTCCATGTGCCCAGTTCGTTTGATTTTAACAGATGCCAGAGCATCCGCAGCGCGCCTGCCAGCAGCCCAAGACAGCCCACCACCGTCCACACGGCTGCCGAAATTGACTGCTGCGAGAGGCCTTCCAGAAGCACCAGTCGGATCGGAAACGCAGCCAACAACGGCACACCAGCCAACGAAAGCGCGGATAAGATCACAGCCCCGGCAGCAAACGGCGTCTGGTGAAACACGCCTTCGACAGCCTGAAAATCCAGCGAACCGCGCAATTGCTTAATCTGGGTGGCGCCGTACACCCAGAGCAAATAAGCCGGCGCCCGCGACAAAAACAGCTCGGCAAAGCTATTAAAACCGACGGCAGTGTTCAGACTGAGCGCCAGAAGCGACATGCCCGTTTCGATAATCACCGCATACCCAAACATGCGGTCCATTCGGGTTTGAAACGCAGCCCATAAACCACCAGAAACCACCATCAACAAACCTGTCAGCCGCAGCGCCTGCAAAAACACCGGAAATGTTCGCAGCCAGCCGAATTGATCCAGAAAGGTGACCATTAGAAACAAACCGGTCGTCTGAAGAAGCCAGAAGATGAAACCGCCTGTCAGGGGTCCGGCGTCTTCCGCCAGGAGGGGAATCCAGGTGTGAAAAGGGAAAATCGCCAGAAGAAAGGCGAAGCTCAACCCAAACAGCAAGACAGCGCGGATGACTTCTTCGCTGTTCGCCGATACGGTTTCTGTGCCTGAAAGCATCCAACCGGTGAAAAGAATGAAAGGCATCGCCAGGGTCAGAAAAATAAGGTAACGCAGCACCCCCCGGCTGATCTGTACGCCGGGAGGGGAAAGGAAAAGCACACTCCACAATACCGCCACTTCGATCAACAAGGCAGCATACAGGAAAGGCTGCACGGCTGTGGCTGCCACCAGGAATCCGACCACCCCCAATCCAGCCGGAATCAACGACCGGTTCACATCCACCCGTGAGGCAATCAAAAACCAGAAGCCTGTGGTAAGAAAAATCAACGCCAGAAAAGTCTGGCTGCCTTCCGGCAGAGTAAACGTGCGTCCCAACACAGCCAGCGAGGTGGAGATCTGCACCTGGATCGAACCGATGGTCAATCCACCTTCGAATGGAAAGAATTTCGCCAGCAGACCCAGTCCGAATGTCAGCAGAATGCCAAGAGAATTAACCAGTGAACGATGACGGCGAAACGCCAACAAGCCCAACGAGGCAGCCACCGGGATGAAGATCCAGATAACAGGCGTGCTCATTGGGCGTCTTCCATTTCTGGAGCGGTCATCAAATACGCACCCACCAATGCCAGACCCAAATTGACGCCTCCCAGCAGCCCGGCTACCAGCACAGACGCTTCGACCGCGGCGTAGATGATTTCAAATCCCGCCAGAGTGGTGAGCAATCCAACCACCACGCGTATCGGTCGGGCGGTCATTCCCAACTGCAGTAAACCCATGCCGATCAGAATCATTCCGCCCACCGCCTGCTCGCTGCTCAATTCTGGCAGCCACGAAACAAAGCCGGGGGCAATCGAGAAAACAACCAGAAAAACCAATCCAGAGGCAATCGTGCGGAAAATGCGTCCGCTCGGCAGATTTTCCTCCGTTTTCTGCTCATGTGTCTGCCCCATCTGGGTGATCCCCAATACAACCGCTGCCATCCAACCGATCACCACTTTGAGCACAGCCAGAGAAAAATTCCATGATTGACCGACCAGAAGGAAAACACCCAGATACATCACAGCCAACGCGCCCGTCACCCAACGCCAATCGCGGCTGTTGAGCAAAACCAGTGCCGACAGACTGATTAAAATTACAGCAATCACACCCAGAGCTGTCATCAGGGATTTCCTCCGGACTGAAGCGATAGAATCAGCAGCGCCAGCAGCACCAGCGCCCACACTACACCCCCATCGCCTTCCAGCATTTTTGTAAGGCGGGTGATCGCCCAGCCAACCAGTCTCACCAGACGCTACAGCAAGCCGTACACCCAATCCAATCTCAAAATGGACGCTGCCCGTTCGGCAGGACGGGTAAAAACACCCAGCCATTCCCCTTCAGGCGATGCGCCTGGATTGACCAGTGTGCGGTTGCGCCATCCCCACACGACCGCACCGGCAAAGAGC
>JBDKTF010000044.1:0-6608 GCA_039680295.1 Anaerolineaceae bacterium | reverse complement strand
GGTGATGGTTTCAATGCCGCGGTGCGGATGCCAGGGGAATCCCTGCCGGTACTTGGCGGGATCGTTGCCGCGGAAATCGTCCAGCAGCAAAAAGGGATCCGTCTCGTGGGGCTCGTGAAAACCGATCACCCGTTTGAGATGCACGCCGGCGCCTTCAACCGTCGGCTTGCTTTTGATGCCTTTACAATTTTCCGAATGGTTGGCATGAGTCCTCCTGTGGAGAAATAGGCTTTGAAATCATTATAGCCATAAAAAACCGAAACTGCGAATGAACGCGAAAAAAGGGGAAAGGACGCGAAGAAAAAGAAATCCGCGGATTGGCGCGGATCGGAAATTATGCGTTATATGGTGGAAAATATTCCAGAATCGGCAAGGTGCTATTGTCAGGAGGAATCCTGTTTAAAAAGACGACCCGTCCCTGCAGCATGAATTCACAGGTGGGATTGAATTGCACGATGCGGGGCTGCCATCAAAGGGGCACATCGACAAAGGGCAGCACACAGGCTGCCCTTTGATCTAATCTCCAGTTCCTTTCGGCGCAGAAAGGAGAGTTTAGCACTTCAAAAATATTCTTCGATTGCGTTTTATTACACCGGCGCATTCCCAAGGACGACGTCGATGCGGTCAAGCACTTCGTCGGTCAATTTCGCAACCGCGTCAGCGGCGCCGAGGTTCTCCTCCAACTGTTCGGGGCGGGTGGCGCCGGTGATCACCGCGCTGACTTCCTTGCGGCGCAGGATCCATGCAAGGGCAAGCTGCGCCGGAGTGAGTTCCAGTTCGCGCGCCACGCTGGTGAGCTGGCGCACGATGGCGATGCGTTCGGCGGTGATGCGGTCGCGCACCCACGCAATGGATTCAAGCGAGGCGCGGCTGCCCTCCGGAATGCCGTCGTTGTACTTGCCGGTGAGGATGCCGTATTCCAGCGGCGACCAGGTGGTCAGTCCGATGCCGTGTTCGTGGACCAGCTGCACCAGTTCTTCTTCCACGCGCTTGCGGTTGAACAGGTTGTACTTGGGCTGTTCCACGCTCATGGGAATGAGGTTGAACTGACGCGCCACCCCCCAACCCTGGGCGATTTGCGCCGGTTCCCATTCAGAGGTGCCCCAATAGAGCACTTTGCCCTGGTGCACCAGATCGTCCATGGTGCGCACCACTTCCTCCAGCGGGGTGTCGCTGTCAAAACGGTGGCAGTAATACAGATCGACATAATCGGTGCCCAGGCGCCGCAGTGTGGCGTGGATCGATTCGGTGATGTGCTTTCGCGAGAGTCCGCGCCCGTTGGGACCGGGCATGGTGGGCCAGTAGACTTTGCTGGAAATGACCAGCGCTTCACGCGGCAGGTCGCGGATGGCTCTTCCCATCACCACTTCTGCCTGCCCATTGGCATACATATCCGCATTGTCGAAATAATTGACCCCATGATCATAGGCAGCATGGATCAGATCGGCAGCGGTTTGTTCGTCGATCTGATTGCCAAACGTCACCCACGAACCCAGGGCGATCTCGCTGACCTTTAAACCAGACCGTCCCAAACGGCGGTAATGCATGGAACACCTCCTGAGTGCTTAATCCTCTTCGCCTGAGCCGATGCCCAACGGCTTCCATTTATTGGCATCCGCGCGCAGGCGGTGCATTCCGCCGCCGCGGTTGTGCAGTTCGTCAAAGCCTTCGGGCTTGATGAACATCTGCTCGCCGTCGAGCAGACCCGAAACACCCACCTGTCCCGGTTCAATGCGCTTGTTCTGGCAGTAGACGCAGGTCTTGGGGTCGTGCGGTTTGTAATCCACCGGCTCTTCGTAGGTGGTGATGTAACCTTCGTAGTTGCGCAGAATGATCTTGTGATCCGACATGCTCACCATGTAATTCGGTCCGATCGGGATCTTGCCTCCGCCGCCAGGGGCGTCGACCACATAGGTGGGGATGGCATATCCCGATGTGTGCCCGCGCAGCGCCTCGAGGATTTCGAAACCCTTCGCCACCGGCGTGCGGAAGTGCCCGGCGCCTTCCACCAGATCGCACTGGTAAAGGTAATAGGGACGCACGCGGATGCGCACCAGGTTTTGCACCAGCTTGCGCTGAATATGCGGGCAGTCGTTGATGCCTGCCAGCAGCACAGACTGGTTGCCCAGCGGGATGCCCGCGCGGGTCAGACGGTCGCACGCCTGCTCCAGTTCGGCGGTGATCTCGTTGGGATGGTTGACGTGAATGTTCATCCACAGCGGGTGATACTTTTGCAGCATGTCGGTCAATTCTTCGGTCACGCGCATGGGCATGAAAACCGGTACGCGCGAACCGATGCGAATGACTTCGATATGCGGGATCTCACGCAGGCGGCTGATGATTTCTTCCAACAGTTTGGGCGCCAGGGTGAGCGGGTCGCCGCCAGAGATGAGCACATCGCGCACCTGGGGCGTGTGTTGGAGATATTCGATCTGGGCTTCGAAATCGCTGTGCGAGAAGGTGGCGGTCGGATCGCCCACAATGCGTGAGCGGGTGCAGTAGCGGCAGTACGACGCGCACTGGGTGGTGACCAGCATCAGCACGCGGTCGGGGTAGCGGTGCACCAGACCGGGGACGGGTGAATGGCGGTCTTCGGCGAGCGAATCTTCCATCATGCCGGTGAAAGGCACGATTTCCGCTGCGGTGGGGATGATCTGACGGCGAATGGGGTCGTTGGGATCATCGGGGTTAATCAGGGAGATAAAATAGGGAGTCACATCCACCCGGAAGAGACCGGGGGTGCTCAACGCTTGCCGTTCACTATCGGTAAGGGGAAATACCTGTTCAATATCTTCCACGCTGTTCAGGCGGTGGCTCAACTGCCAGCGCCAGTCGTTCCATTTTTCATCCGGCACATCCGCGTAGATGGGAGCGCGGTGGGACGGGAAATGACTAGTCGTCATGTTTGTTCCTCTCATCACACTAAATCCGGTGAAACGATCCGATGGAAAAGGCTGCCAGCGATTAAACTGGCGGCAGGCGGCGCCCACAAACGTGTCAGCGGGTGCGCGCGGCAGGGAAGAAGGATCCAGGTCAGAGGGCAGGGAAAAAATTCACCCGCGCAAGAAAGCGCAAGGCGGGTCGTGATCGGGTCGATAAAACCCCAACGCAGTCGCTGCATGCGGATATTTCATCGTAAGCACTATTGTATGAAAGAATGGGGCATGGGTCAATAGGCTTTTCTGTGGTTCAATCCTCTTCGCACTCGCATTCCAGTCCGGCGGCTTTCTCGAAAGATTCCTTCCCTTCATGAAGCGAGAAATAGATCAGACCCAACGCGCCGATGGCATCCACCATGCCAAAGCCGGTGAGTTCGTAAATGAGGCTGGAAGCCAGCAGCACCAGCGACATATAGATGCACACCAGCGTGCAGTTGGCATCCGCCAGGATGGGCGCAGAATTCAGCGCGCGCCCCACTTTACGCTTGCTCCACACCAATGCCCCCATCAGGGCGATGGAAATGAGCGAAATGATCACCCCCGCCAGAGTGGTTTCAGGTTTGTGCCCGGTGAACAGGTTGTAGACCCCGGTCACCGCCAGCCCTGCCGCCAGAATGTAAAACGCTGTGCCGGTGATGCGCAGCGCGGTGCGTTCAAACTGCGAGCGGGGCGTATCCGGGTTCTGCCGGATGCGCAGCACCATGGCAAGAATGCCCACCCCGGAGAGCACTTCGATGAACGAATCGATTCCGAAGCCAAAGAGCGCCAGCGTCTCATCCGCCACGCCAAAGTAAATGGAGAAGAGCCCTTCTGCCACATTGTAGACAATGGTAAAAATCGCCAGTCCAATCGCGTATTGTCCGTATTTTCTCGCCGCAGATTGAGTCAGGGTTGCCATGATTCCTCTTTTCCTCAATAATATAAAGTGATCATTGTTGCAGGGCATTTATACCCCGAATCGGAATTAAAATAGATGGTATTGAGAGTAAATTCATCCAAATTGAGGATGCCATTGGAGGCTGCCATGTCCATTCTGACCGTCGCAATGCTGCAAATTCTGCCCGAGGGAGCCGCGCCTGAAGCCAATCTGTGCAAAGGCGAAGACGCCTGCCGCCGTGCCCGCGAAATGGGCGCCGATATCGCGCTTTTCCCGGAGATGTGGAGCGTGGGTTACACCCTGCCGCCCAAAGGAGACGCCGCGGCGCTGGACACCTGGCGCCGCAGCGCCATCTCGCGCGAAAGCCCCTTCTACCGCCGCTTTCAGAACCTGGCGTGCGAGCTGGATATGGCGATTGCCCTGACCTATCTCGAAGCCTGGAAGACGCAGCCGCGCAACACCGTCTCGATCATTTCGCGGCAGGGTGAGACCGTGCTGACCTACGCCAAGGTGCATACCTGCGACTTTGACGTCGAGGCGGCGCTCACCCCCGGCGATGATTTCACCGTCTGCGCGCTGGATACCGCCGCCGGACCCGTGCGCGTGGGCGCAATGATCTGTTTCGACCGCGAGTTCCCCGAAAGCGCGCGCGTGCTCATGCTCAAAGGCGCCGAGATCATCCTGACCCCCAATGCCTGCACGCTGGAGCAGAACCGTCTGGCGCAGTTCCGGACGCGCTCGTTTGAAAACATGGTCGGGATGGCGATGGCAAATTACCCCGCCCCGCGGGACAACGGTCATTCCACGGCAATGGACGGCATGGCGTACCGTTCCGACGAAACATCGCGGGACATCTGCCTGGTCGAAGCCGGGGAAGAAGAAGGGATTGTTCTAGCGAAATTCGACCTGGATGCGCTGCGCGCCTACCGGGCGCGCGAGTCGTGGGGCGATGCCTACCGCAAACCGGGGCGCTACGCGCCGCTGGTGTGGAAGACCGCCCAGCCGCCTTTCGAACGCTTCGATTCAAGACGTAATTAATTCATGGAATGTTGGGTTTGTATTCGTAAATCAACTTTCCGTCTTCTCCCAACGCCTGAATCTGAACGATGCTGTGCTGTGTGTTCGCACGCACAGCCAGATACGTTTGATTGAGCACCCCGGAAGACTGGTTGACGCCGTCTTCCCAGGTGACCTCCACGCGGGTAATCTCTGGCACGGAAACCTCGCCGTAAACCGCCTGCCAGCCTGTTCCGCTGTGCGTCTGGATGGAAATGGGTTCGTTCGAAGCGCTGTCTTCCGAGCAGGTTCCACCCCCAGGATCGATCACAGACCACACGAACAGCTTGCGCGAAGCCGACGCGACATTGAAGCAGTCCAGCGTATCGCCTTCATTACTCCGCGCCTGATACCGGGAAAGCACGACGACCTGTTTACCCTGATTTTGCTGCTGACTGATCTGAATCGTTCCCGAAACCGGTACGATCTGAACAGTCTCCATGCCTTGAATATGTTTCACCATCGTCCGAGACAGAGACAATCCGGATGCGCCGGTGCAGGAAGTCAGAAAGATCAAACAGAAAAGCATCAAGATCCGGTTGATTTGGTTGGGTGTTTTCATGTCAGTTCCTCCGTTTCTCAGAAATGTCTGAACTGCGGGCGACGCGGGTATATGAAGATCTTCCCCCATATGCAGCCCGGCATTTTGCAAATCATCCCCAATTCGCGGCGAATTCATAATCGACCGCCGCGACTTTCCAGCGGCAGGATCAGATCATTCCATTAAAAGCGCCTGCACATCCAGCGGAACACCGCGGCTTTCATTGCACGCGAGTTCCAGCGCGTCGAATTTGCAAGTCCCCACACAGATACCGCATCCCATGCAGCGGGAGGCATCCACCGCCGCCGCGCCACCGGTCACGATGACGGCGTCGAACGGGCAGATCTGTTCGCAACGGCGGCAGCCTTTGCACAAAGCAGCGTCCACCCGCGCAGTATAGCCGGAAGACGCCAGCATGGGCGTCCCGGCGCGAAACGACGCCATGGCGGCGCAGCAGCACGAGCAGCAGTTGCAAATGGCGTAAAACCGTCCCAGCATGGCATCCTTGAAGAAAGCGTGGTGCACGTGCCCGCGCGCGTCTTCTTCCTCCAAAATCGTTTGCGCTTCAAACGGGGTAATGCGCCGGGCGTGACGCGGGTGATGCTCGATCACCAGCCCGGCGAAAGGTTCGCCCACTATCAGGCACACGTCCATCGGCAGGCAAGGATGCTCGACCGCCATGCGGCAGGGGCAGTCCAACGCCACGATTGCTTCGGGATTTTTCAGCACGATATCGCGCGCCAGCGTGTAGGGAATGACCTGCTCCAGGTCCCGCAGGGGAATTTCCTGATGGATGGAAACCAGCTCCACCGCGGTGTTCAGGGGCACCACCTTGCCGTGATAGGTATCGGCAAAGCTCACCGGCGGTTTCCCGTCCGGTGCAGCGCCAGCGGTAAGACGGCTCCCAATCCATCCCAGCAGCGGCGCCAACCGTTTTGCCCACCTGTGCCTGCCGGATCCCATGGCAATATACAGGTACGTCCAGCGCGCGTACACATAACCGTGCAGCAGGTCAAGCAGCGTGAAATCAGGGGTCTGTCGGGCTTCACGAATGAAGGCGCGTGTGGAGGGTTGGATCAATCGCCAGCGGGACATTCATACTCCTCAAAGGATCCGCAAATAATTCTCTTGAAATCATTTACCAAAGATACGGCACCAGACGGAAGCGTACCTTTTGCATATATTCCGTGTAGCC
>JBDKTF010000256.1:0-12274 GCA_039680295.1 Anaerolineaceae bacterium | reverse complement strand
TAGAACAGGCAGAACGTTCGCTGGCGGGTTATTCCAATGGAGCGAAATACCTTGTTCAATCCGCACAACAGGGAAAGGTGAAAGGCAAATTGCAAACCTTTCGCAGCGCATTGGAGGTCCCCGAAGAACTGGAGACAGCGGTTGCGGCTGCCCTGGGTGATGCGCTGGATCTTATCCTTGTGGAAGATAACCATGACCCCGAATCACTTCTGGATTTATTAGCAAACAGCGACAAAGGGCGGGCTGCCTTCTTCCCGGTGGGAGATGTCTTATCAGACGGAAGTGTGACGACATTCGAAACCGATGGGGATTGTTTGGGGATTGCCGCTGATTTAATTACATGTCCGGCGGCGGTGCAGCCCATTCTACGGGCGCTGTTAGGGAATATTCTTGTTGTGCGAAGCCGCAGCGCAGGACGTAAGTGGCAGAAACGGTTGAACGGATCTGGTGTGGTCGTTACCTTAAAAGGCGAGCTTTTCCTTGCGAATGGAACGATCATTGGCGGTAAAGAAAACCGCTCGGGTGCATTAAGTCGTCCCCGGCAGAAGAAAGAAATGCAGGAATCCATTGATCAGATGGATGCCAATTTGAAAGATCTGCGGTTGGAATTGGCGCGAATGGACGATGAAATCCGGCGTTCGAGAGATGCAGAAGCCGGTTTGGAAGCAGATCTGCGCGCCATCGGGCAGAAGCTGGATAAAGTTCGGGAACATTATCAGCAGGCAACCCTGGTCTACGAACAGGCAAAACGCCAGCAAGATTGGCAAACCAATCAACGCGCCAACCTGGATGGACAGATTCGCAAGACTGATGAAGAAATCAAACGAACTACTGAAGATACCAGTAAACTGGATGTCCGGATTCAGGCTGCCGCGGAGCAGGTGCGCCAATGCAAAGCAGCCCTGGCGGCACTGCCGATGGATGAACTTCAGGCTCAGGTGAATCATTGGAATACGGCTGCTGCGGTGGCTGACCGTGCATTAAAGGATGCCGACGCACGTTTGGAAGAGGTGCAGACGTCCATCACGCGGGAAGCACAGCAGATTCAAAACCTGAGACAACGAATTGATGAACTTGACAAAGCTTCCGGTACGATTGAAGTAGATCGGGTCGCACTTAAAGAGCAGGAGCACGAGACATCTGCCAAACTGGATGAACTGCAAAAACAAATCGAACCGGCAGAACTGAAACTGGAAACTCTCGAAAGTGAATATATCACTTTGCAGCAGGTTGAATCCTCTACACAGCAAGCGACAAACATTGCTGAACGGCATTTTACCCAGGCGCAATTGGAAATGACCCGTCAGAAGGATGCTTTTGAGAATTTGCGCAGACGTATTGAAGAAGATTTTGGTCTGGTAGCATTTGAATACACAACCGATATGGCTGGACCCAATCCCTTGCCATTGGATGGGATGGTGGAACAGCTACCGGTCATCACTGAATTGCCCCCTGATATTGAAGAAAATATTTCCCGCCAGCGCGGACAGTTGCGCCGCATGGGAGCCATCAATCCAGATGCGCAGAGTGAATATCTGGCAGTCAAAGACCGTCATGATTTCATGGTCGATCAATGCGCAGACCTGAAAAAAGCAGATGCGGATTTACGGCAGGTCATTTCTGAGCTGGATGAACTCATGAAGCGAGATTTTAAGAAAACTTTTGATGCGGTGGCAGTGGAGTTCAAATCCATGTTCACCCGTTTGTTTGGCGGCGGCAGCGCCCGTCTGGTTATGACAGACGAGGATAATCCCACGGATACCGGTATCGATATCGAAGCCCGCTTACCAGGCAGGCGCGAGCAGGGGCTTTCGTTGTTGTCTGGCGGGGAACGCTGCTTGACCGCAGTCGCATTGGTGTTCGCCCTACTCAAAGTGGCGCCAACCCCATTCTGTGTGATGGATGAAGTGGATGCCATGCTGGACGAAGCCAACGTGGGGCGTTTTCGGGATCTTTTACTTGAATTAAGCCAGAACACCCAATTTATAATAATTACCCATAACCGCAATACCGTTCAGGCAGCGGATGTGATTTACGGTATCACCATGGGACGTGATTCTGCCAGCCAGATGATCAGTTTGAAACTGGACGACATCAGCGAGGAAATGGTGCGATAATCCGCTTTCCACTACCCAATCAAAAAGCGCATGCCTTTGAGACATGCGCTTTTTGTTATCCGATTTTGATCTTTATTGGGCTGTGTTGTAAAGCCCAGAGAGATCATCTGAGGTCAGAGTGGGTTCGGACGGAACTACGGTCTTCCAAAGATCATACTTTTTAACAGTATCCGCAGTGTTCAACGAGGTAAGCCAGGTGGAGAATTCGCTCTGGCGCAGATTGCTCAACTGGGTTTCGGTGAGGGGGCGGGTTTCATGCCCAAGTACCTGGATGATATGCCAGCCGTAGGAGGATTGGACTGGAGCGCTCGTTTCGCCAACTTTCAATGCGAAAGCAGCTTTTTCAAACGCCGAATCCATCTCACCTGTGCCGAACCAGCTAAGATCACCACCGTTATCACGGGTGTTGGTATCCGAAGACATTTCTGCAGCGAGGGTATACCAGTTTTCACCGTTCTTCAAGCGGGTGATGACTTCAGCAGCCTTTGCCTGATCGGCAACCAGAATGTGGCGCGCCCATACCTGTTCGGCTTCTGGCTTAATGTCTGCCGTAACCGCATCCATGACCTTTTGACGATAAAGTGAAGATTCAATGATGAAGCGCAGATCGTCTTCTGTGAAGCCAAGGTCTTTGATTGACTCAAGATAGGAAGAGACTTCCTTGTTGTACCCCTCAAGTGTATAAGGAGTCGCTGTTGGAGAAGGTGTCGACGTGGCTTCTGGCGTTGCAGACGTGGCGGTTGGAGTTTCGGTGGGAGCTACAGTAGCTGTCGGTGTTGCAGGTGTCTCTGTAATTCCTTCGACGGTGGCAGTTGCACTTGGGGTATTTGTGGGAAGCGGGGTCGCCATCATGGCTTTCTGGGTTGCAGAAAGCGTGGAGGTCGATACTGGCGCCAGCGTAGCCGTTGGTGTCGGTGTACCATTCGGATAGTAACCAAATTCGTTTTGCAATTCTGCATCTACTTCTGCTTTGGTTACAGTGATTCCGCGTCGTTCTGCTTCCTGTCGAATCAATCGATCATTGATCAATTGGGTAAGAACTGTCTCGCCGACCGTTGTGGCATCACCGGTCAATTGACTGGAAATTGAACTCAATTGATTGATGAATTGCGTGGAGTAGGTGGGATCAGAACCGAAGATCTGGTAGATCTGTTTGGTCTGGCGGAAATTCTGGATGAGCTGATATCGATAGTACTTGGTCTGGACTTCCAATTGGTGAACCGTGACCTTATCACCATTGACTCTTGCAACGGCGCGGTTTTCTTTCAGCACCGTTTGGTCCAGAACGCCATATCCAATGACACCCAACACGATTATCAGGAGGGCAATTGCGCTGATCACGATGATACTGCGTTGTTTCTGTTCGCGCTCAAGGCGTGCCTGATGCTTCTTTGTGATGACTTTGGGAGTTGTTGCTTTAGCCATGTGGGACCTCAGATTTTAAAAATAGGGGCATTGGAATATAATTCCATGCCCCGTTTTTACAAGACACTCGACCTAGCGGTTCTCGCTCCACGCTTCGCCTGTGTAAGGCAAAAGCGCAATGTGGCGAGCGCGTTTTACTGCGCCAGCCAGCTCGCGCTGATGTTTGGCGCATGTGCCGGTCTGGCGCCGTGGACGAATCTTGCCATCTTCTGAAACAAAGCGGCGGAGCATGTCAGAAGCTTTGTAGTCGATCGCAAGGTTCTTGTCAGCGCAGAACTGGCAGATCTTGGGACGAGCAACATAACGTCGCCCGCCACCAGGTTGTTCGTTTTCCATGCTGGTATTATCGCTCATGGTTATGACTCCAATTAATAACTTCGCAAGATCGAATCTGAACTAGAAAGGGAATTCCTCTTCAGATTCATCCGGCGGATTGGACTCTCCGACAACATGTTGATTTGTGTCTCGCCGATCGCCCAGGATCATCATTTCATTGGCGACGATTTCGACACTGGAGTGTTTTACGCCTTCATTGTCTTCCCACCGGCGGGTTTGGAGACGACCCTCAACATAAATCTGCTGACCTTTGGTCAGGTATTGCTTGCAGATTTCTGCGAGGTTCCCCCAAGTGACCACACTGAACCATTCGGTTTCTGTGTGGCGTTCTCCGTCCGATGTGTTCCATGTTCGGCTGGTAGCGACGTTGAATGTTGTTACCGGTCGACCAGAAGGCGTATAGCGCATTTCTGGGTCTCGCCCCAGATGTCCGATGACCATGACTTTGTTCAAGCCTCGGCTCATTTTCGTTTCCCTCGAAATTGCGGCACAAATCTCATCTGGCTTTGAGTATTATTCTTCGACAGCAGTAATCATGTAACGCATCACGGGTTCCAGGAATCGCAAGTTGCGATCCAATTCGGCGTTGAAAGTGGGTGCGAATTGGGCGAGAATGTAAACATACTGCCCTTCGCGCTGCTTTTTGATGGCATAAGCCATGCGGCGCCGACCCCAGACATCTACTTTTTCAATGCTGCCAGTAGATTCCGTGATCCATCCTTTCACCTTTTCAACCACGCTATTTAATGCGTTTTCGTCCAGGTCAGGATGTGCAATCAGGATGACTTCGTATTTGCGCATAGGGATCCTCCTTTCCTCGGGATTGCCCCCTGACACCCATCGTAGATAGGGCAAGAGGCGGAAAGAAAGCCACGTCGGTAGACATGGCTTGTCTCTACAAATAACAGTTTATCACAAGGTTCAATATTTGCAAAGGCTTCTAATGGGTAGAAAACCAAATACAAACTGACAATATACTATTTTATCTTGAAACGGCAATTTTGACCACCTTTCCTTTTGAATCAAGGGTAAGATGAGCCACACTTTGGTGGGTGATCCGATCTACACGTATCTGTTTAGAAAGAGTGACCACTTTTGCAGATGGGACGGGAATTTTGGAGGCAGCATTACCATTGACGACGTGCTGCACGCCAAGGGTTAACTCTGCGTCACTCAGCCCGGGAAGATAGTGGTTGACGACTTCTTTCACCTTCGCCAGAGTATCGGGGGTCAATACGGCGGATTCCTCTTCGTTGGTTGCAGGCAAGATTGTGGCGGTCTTAATTTTGGTGTGTTCGCGCTCTCGAAGAATCGTTTTGGGTGCCATGCTGGAAATTTGAATCGCTGCAAGAGGATCACCAAACAGCACAAAAGAGATCAGAGTTTTTTGGTCTTCACCATCCAGGAAGCCCTGACGATTGGTCATTTCAGTCGCCAGATTAATTTTTGACTGCTGGAAGGCAATCCCAGCCGCAACACCGGCTCGAATCTGTTTCCAAAAACTGTTACCCAGATAATCGGCGGCGATCAGCGGGGTAGTGACGGTTCCATAGGCGATACAGGTGGATCCGACCATCGCACTGGTGCCTGAATTCAAAAATCTCAGCGCAATGGCATCTTCTTCAGTCTTGTTTTCGATATTGGCGCCGTAACAGGCTTCAGAAAATACGATTCGAGGTGCGTGTCCATTATTGGCAATATCCTGGGGGGTAAGCGCCACAGGATAATCCACGGATGTGGTATCTTCCGCGGTTCGTTGACCATACCAGCCAGCACCATCCGGTATGCCGTGCAAGTTGAAATACGCCAGATCCGCAGAAATGGACTTCTGTCCGGGTAATTGCCCGGTGCATACGGGGGGCGAAACCAACAAACTGCGAGTGTCACCAATCGGTTGATATACAGCTTCTGATGAGGTTTTCCAGACCGCAGCGGTATATCCTAAATTCGATTTCAATCCTTTCGCGGTTGATCGATTCATATACCAGAAGATTGAAATCAGACGCATCCACCAAGGTTGATTCTCCTGCTGTTTCTCACGATCTGAACAGATATTTCGCAGGGCTTTGAGGAGCAACCCCGCATCGGATCCTGATGGGGCAGGCAGGCGCCCTACGGGCCATTCAGGGACGAAATAATTTTCATCCCGGCTTGCATACGGATTGTCAGAAGGAACGTCTGTATCGCCA
Source organism: Anaerolineaceae bacterium (assembly GCA_039680295.1). Lineage (GTDB taxonomy): Bacteria > Chloroflexota > Anaerolineae > Anaerolineales > Anaerolineaceae > JBDKTF01. The sequence continues at coordinate 6,207 of JBDKTF010000256.1, read as the reverse complement.
TCATCAGCGGGGTTGGGTAAATGATGATATGGAACCACTTTCGGTCCACCCACAATGAAAAGCGCGCCGATCATCTGCCCCTTTTTGGATAAAGCGGTATCCAGATCTGCCAGGGCGAGCTTAATCTTCCAGGCGTCATTGAACGGAGCGGATTTGACGTTCAAATCGGCGAAGCTCGTTGGATCATCTGGCAGGAAGAGCATTGAACCCCAACCCGGTTTACTACGGGTTAACTGGACCAGCCGATTCATTTCATCGATGAGCACTTGCGCTGTCTGCGGACCATATTGTGTTGTCAGTCCCTGACGGGTGCTCATCACCACGAACACAGGAAAACGCCCATCGGCATGTGACACGGCAGGACGTTTCATTCGTTTTGCCAACCGATCCAGTTCGGCTTCTACCGTTCGTAAGCTTTCTTTTGCAACGGGGTCATCCCAGGGAGCATTTTTGGCTGCCGATGGTACTGGAGTGGGATCGGAGAGTATTTCTTCCGTCGATACCGGTTCTGCAGGTGTTTGTGTTTCAATTGGAATGGAAAAGGTTTTATCGGGTAACCGGTTCCATCCCAATGAAGATGCCACAGACGCAGGTACCGAGATTTGATTGGGAATCGACATGTCAAGATTCCAGATGGATCGGTAGGGGAATGATTTTCCCCACATGCGCATAGGCACTTGGGCAGCGGCATCTCGGCTGGCGCATTGGTGTAACAGAGCAACGGACTGGATGTCTTCTCCAGTTTTGATCAGGCTGTCAGCCAGATAAAGTGAGAATTGAAGACAATTTTGCCAGCGTTCATGATACATCTGAGCCAGATTCTGAACACTGAGGAAGTCACCGCGCTGTTCAGCGATGTAAAGGTGAACCAGAGCCGGTAGGGGTGAAACCGGATTTTGAACAAGTGACTGATGGATATGTTCTTCAGCCCGATCCAGGTCTTTTTGATCGGCGGCACGTCTGGATTCTGAAAGGGATTTACTCCACGGCGTATCCGGGAAGGAGGTATTTCCCTTTTCATCCAGCAGCGCCAGGGCAGTTCGAATTTGCTTCAATTCGTCTGTATTGGAGGGAGTGGTTATTTCACCCAAAAGTCGATACGCTTCAATAAATTGTGGATCCAGTTCAGTGACTTTTTGAAGCGCCGGCAATGCCTGCGAAGATTTACCTTCCCGAACAACGTTTTTTGCCAGTAAGAACGTAACCATCAGATCACCGGGATATACTGACAACCAGGAGAGTGCCAACTGCCTGGCATAACGGTATTCATTTGCAGCTATTGCTGTATTGAGCAGAAGCAGCATTTCTGAGCGAGAAAGGCTGGCGCGACGTGCGAAATTGGCATCTGATGGGTTCATGCTGTATGTCCTGTCTCCTGGGGGTGATACACCAGATTCAATGCAATAATGGCTCCAAGCTGGCGACGAATATTCAAATCCTCGGGAGCTAGCTCTGAGGCTTTTCGCAACATATTCTCGGCGCCCTGATAATCTTTGTTTTCACGAAGCAACAAACCTGCCTGATAGTAGGAACGTGAGTCTTTTGGGGCAATCTGGATTGCCTGTTTGTAAACCTGAATCGCCTGAAGATATTCACGCCGCTCCTGGTAGGTGCGTCCCAATTCAAGGTAGGGTTCAACGGATTCGGGGATCTCACGAATGGCTTCACTGAGGTGGAAAATTGCCTGATCAAGCTGCCCGGTTTTTCGCTGTAATCGCCCGAGGAGGAGATGGATGTCTGGATCATCGGGTGTCAGGGATAGGGCTGCCTGCGCCATTCTGGTCGCCAGTTCCCGCTGTCCCAATTGGGTATAAGCCTCTGCCAGCATTGACAGTAACTTTGGATCGTCGGGATATTTGCGAATCGCGTCTTCCAAAAGAGTAGCCGCTGCCTGAGCACCCTGTGAGCGTTGTACAATGCGTATCTTTTCCGTAAGGATGGGGTGGGAATCTCGGACGACTGGTAAAGCAGCCTCGAGCATATTCAAAGCTTTGGCATAGTTTCCTGTTGTGACTTCAATCCCTGTAGCGAGTAATACGGCGTCGGCATTCTGCGGATCGGCTGCCAATACCGCTGCAGCGCGTTCCTGAGCCATTGTTGAATTGCCCATCGCCAGAGCAATCGTTCCACTGAGCAAAAGTGAGGCGGTGTCGTCTGGTTTAAGCGCTAAAGCCTCATCAATACACCGTGCAGCTTCGGAAGTTTTTTCCATCTGCATATAACCGCGAGCCAGTGAGTTCCAAACGTTCACGTCAGAATCTGCAGACCGGGAGAGCGGCTCGAGCATCTGTACAGCCTTTCCGGCATCACCCTGATTCAGGTACAGGTTACCAAGCGCCAGTGTGATTTCAAAGTTTTGCGGCGCCAGATCGCTTGCAATTTGATAATGGCGAATGGCATCCACATCTGCTTCGTTTTGTTGATATAAACGGGCGGTGTGAATATGCCATTCGGGTTCGTTCTGCCAGATTGAAAGCGCGTTTTCCCACGCAGTAATTTGAGAGAAAAGCGCATCATCATCGGTTGGGATCTTCGCGGAAGCTGCCAGAACCAATGGGTGAGAAGGCATCATTTCCACCGCATTCTGTACAGCCCTGGCTGCGGATATCGGATCTGTTTGCATCTGGACGAGTCCCCAGGTGAGCCAACTCTGTGCTTCGTCTGAGGCAGCATCAGCAAATTGTTTTGCAACAATCAGGTTATTGTCTTCCGCATAAGACAGGATGAAAGCCGATCTTTCAGCGTCGTTCTGAGGTTTTCCAATGACCTGTTCTGCCTGGGATGGTGAGGCTCCATACATCAATTCACCCATCATCTGGCAGCGTTGAATTTCTGGTGAAGCAGATACCGATTGAAGCTTAAGGATGGTTTGCTGGAATAGTTGGTGATGCGAGGTGTCGCGTATTGCGGGATCGGGTGCATGGGTTTTCACATCCAACGATTGGCAAATTGGAAGCGCCAGCAATGCGTGAAGCATTGTCTTGCAAAGTGCCATGAGCGCCCGCGGATTTGGATTGGGCATTGTGGTGAGCTGTTGAAGAAGGGCAAACGCCTCATTCCAACGATATAAACCGGCGAGAAGCGTTGCAGCCGAAGTCAGAATTCGGGTAACGTTCAGATCTTCAGCCCTGGATGTGGCAAGCGTGGGAAGCTGCGTTGAAATATTGCGGAATACCTCTTCGGCGGAGGCAATTTCGCCTTGCAAGATCAGAAGGCGAGCCTGGTCGAGACTAAACCGTAAGGTGGGTTGAAAATCTTCGGGTAGAGAATGCAGAATGATTTCAGCCTTCGAAATTTCATGTCGGTCCAGGGCAACTTCAATTTTCAAAGCGAGTAAATCAACAGCTTCAGGCGTCGTTGCCTCCGGTGCTGCCAGATCGAATGTGGATACAAGTTCAGCCGCCAGATCGGTTTCAAGCAGATCCATCGCAAGATTTGCAGCAGCACAACGCGTGGCGAGATCATTACTTTCGGAGTGGTGTGCATCCAGGGCATGTTGGAGTGCATGGGTGTAATCACCTACCAGAAGATCCAGAGTGGACATTTGCGACAAAATTTTATGCGAATGGGAAATGGTTTTGGTTCCCTCATCGCGAGAAGCATGGTCGAGCTGCAGCGCGTGTTGCAAGCAAGCGATTGCAGCCTGGTGACGTCCCATGCGGGTGAGGATGTCGCTCTGGTGAAGATAAAGCTGGACTTCCTGGGGGGCGATTTCGGCGGCAGTCTGAACTGCTTCCAATGCAACCTGATAATTTTCTGCCTGTTCCTGAACCGTTGCAAGATCATTATAAAATTCGGCAGATGGTGATGATGATATCTGGATAGCCTGGTTAAGCGCAGCGGCTGCTCCTGCAAATTGTCCGATGCTCATGAAGCTCTTTGCAGCTCGATGCAAATCCTGCGGAGAGGCGGTTTCAACCGCCAAAAGGCGCGAGAGTGTTTTGGCTGCGGCTTCGAGATCGCCAATTTCTGCCTGATGACGGCTGATGGATAGAAGCAGTTCGGGGTGATCGGGCGCAAGTTGCTCGGCGCGATGCAAGGTGTCCACGGCTTCTGTGGATTTGTTCAATCTTTCAGCTGTGTTTGCGAACCAGAGCAAATTGTCAATGTCGTGCGGCGCCAATTGTACCGCTTTACGTGCGACCTGCATGGCTTCATCAGGCAAATGGGCTGCTTCGTATGCTTTTACCAGCATCTGTTGGGCAAATAAATTATCCGGATGGTTTTGGGCTGCTTCATGAAGGGATGCCAATGCCGTTTCCATCTTCCCGGCAGTCAAAGCTGCACGCCCCATTCCAAATTGAATACGCCAACTTTGATTCGGATCTTTTTGACATTTATCTGCCAACTTTGCATATTCGGTGAGGGCTTTTTCTGCGTCTCCGCTGGCAGCGAGTGTATCTGCCAAAAGAAGCCGGGCATCCATATCCTCAGGAGAAATCGACAATGCCTGTTGGAGATAGGTCAGCGCTTCATTGGTGATTTCTTTATCCAATGAGTTCGGGCGGTCTTCATTGCTGCGAGAAGGTTCGTGGTTGCCGAGAATCTCCAGAACCGTGCTGGCATAGAGGATATAAGGTTGAACGTCTGTTGGTCTGGCGTTCAGCGCAATCGAGAGAACAGGGAGTGCCGAAGATTTTTCGTTTGTAGCGATTAATGCCAGGGCATGTTGATATGCGAGGTCGGGATTAAGGGGTTCTGTCTGGCGGGCTTTTGCGAGGATGGCGCAGGCTTCTACGGGACGCCCCAGCGCCTGAAGCGTTTTTCCCAGAAACAAAGCGGTTTCCTGATCCGCCGGGCGAAGTGCAGCAGCCTGGCGCAGGTAAGTAATTGCCTGAGAAGGGGCTTCGCGCGACAGGTAGAGTTTGCCAAGTGACAACTGAATTTCAGGCGATTCTGGCGCTGCCAGAGCGGCTGCGCGCAAAGTTTCGAGAGCTTTGATGTGATCACCTGTGCTTTGTTGAAGTTCTGCCAGAGACAACCAGGACAGGGGTTGATCAGGGATCAGCAAGGTCGCCTGGGTCAGGTGTTGAAGGGCTTCGACAGTATCTCCGTGACGCTGATAAACCCGTCCCAAATAGGCATGCGCCAATCCGTTCTCTGGATCAGATTGAATGACTTTCTGACAGAGCGTTTTTGTCAGGTCGGGTTGATTGGCGTGAAGCGCTGATGCTGCTACGGCGAGTGTGTCTGCGGTTGTTGGCGATTTGGTTTGCGCCAAAATTGTCTGACGTTCTTCCAATTCCTGCTCCCAGGCGCCACTTTGGGCATATAACCCGGCGAGTCTACGACGGAAGTCAAAATCTTCTGGTTTCAACGCGGCAGCAAGCTCGGCGGCGGGGAGCGCGTCACTCGCTTTGCCGGATTGATTACCCAGTTCAACCTGGCGAGTCAAGAGATCATGGCAGGTTGGGAAAGCCTTACAGCCCATCTGACTGGCGGCGCGAGCTTCATCTGTTAAACCGAAAGTGGTCAGATGGTCAATCAGCGAGAAGTATTCTTTCGGATTGTGTATGGACGGCGCTGTCTGGAATACCTGCCATGCTTTTCTTGCCGCAGTTCGAGCCTGTTCATCGTCGCCAGAAGAGCTGTAGACGATTGCAGCGGAAAATAAATTATCCGTTGTTTCTGCATCAGGTGAGATATGCTGTCGGGCATCATCAATGTGCCCGGTTTCGGCGAGCAGTCGGGCATAGAAGGGAGTGATGGAAGGGCGGTCAGCAGGATTAATCAACTCAACCGCTTGTTCCGCAGCCTGAACAGCCGTCAGCAGGTCGCTGTCTTGATAAGCTGCATGGGCTAATTGTCCTGCGACTTTCGCCTGTAACGCTTGAAGGGTTTCCATTTCAGCGCTCAGGGTTTCAACGGCAGTCTTTGCATTTCCCGCGGCGAGAAGCAGGGCTGCTCTGTCACATGCTTTTTGGACGGATGCAGGTTGATCGCTACCTGGAATATCTTCAATATCAATCCAACGAGACGCGAGTTCATGCGCCAGATCGGGTAAACCGTGTTGAATAAGCCCATTCACCCAGACCATTTTGCTGGCGGTGTCCACGTTACCAGCAGCCTTGATCATCCGATTCAACTGCGTGTCTGGTTCAAGGGGTTGACAAAGAACAGCGTGTTCCACGGCGGATACAACCTCACCATAATGTTCATCCGCGGAGATGGGCAGAATATTCTGCAGAAGATCATCGTCTGCGGGGA